>CAYNUJ010000101.1:0-10727 GCA_964400095.1 uncultured Melioribacteraceae bacterium | reverse complement strand
TGAGTTTGGAAATATATTTGCCGAGAATACAATTTTGAATGCCGGAATTACCGGCGCTGATGAAGAACCGCGGAGTGCGGTCGCGTCATACAAGTTATACGAAAATTATCCTAATCCGTTTAATCCGACTACTACAATAAAATACGCCATTTTCCCGGCTAAGACAATAAATACTGGAGGGATAGGCTCTCAATTAGTACAGCTTAAGGTTTACGACATACTCGGACGCGAAACGGCGATTTTGGTTAATGAAATGAAATCTCCCGGAACTTACACAATTAATTTTAACGCGAATCAATTACCGAGCGGAGTATATATATACCGTTTAAAAGTTGGCAATTTTTCCGCCGCGAGAAAAATGACGCTGCTCAAATAATTCCGGACTCTTTAGATTTAAAGAATTGCCAAAAAAAATAAAGTGATATTTTGCATCCTTTTGCGTGTTAAAAGTCCGTTAGAAAATTGAACATGTAATGCAAAAGAAAAATAAGCTGTCCGGCTCTCTCTTACGATTAAAATGATGAAAATTTTTTCACAAAAAACAAAATAAATATTAGTTGAAAAAAGGCTAAAAACAGTAAATCAATTGATGTATAAAAAATTATGTTCACACTATTTTATAAATAAATTGATTTAAACTTTTAATATTTATATTTTGCATCCCTCAACTTATGGGGTCAAAAATTTCTTAATGTAGTTTTGACGAAATACTTTAAAATAAATTTTAAATAAGAGGTAACATATGAAGATAGCCCGCCTTTTTACTAAAGCCAATAGCGATCCACTAGAATCCATCGAGTTTGTTAGCAGAACATCAGAAATTAAAAATCCGGACGGCACGGTGGTCTTCCGTATGGAAGATGTTTTAGTACCCAAAAATTGGTCGCAAGTTGCAACCGATATAATAGCGCAAAAATATTTCAGAAAAGCGGGAGTTCCCCGGTTCGTTAGAAAGGTTAAGGAAAAAGGCATTCCTTCATGGCTTCAAAGATCGGTAGCCGACATGTCTCAATTAGAGCAGCTACCGGAAAAGGAAAGATTCAGCAGCGAGCATAATTCCCGCCAGGTTTTTCATAGATTAGCCGGCGCTTGGACTTACTGGGGATGGAAAGCGGGTTACTTTACGCAGGAAGACGACGCAAAAGCATTTTATGACGAGCTGCTTTATACGCTGGCTTCACAAATGGCGGCGCCTAATTCTCCTCAATGGTTCAATACGGGCTTATTCTGGGCATACGGAATTAATGGTCCGGCGCAGGGTCATTATTATGTCGATTTCGAGACCGGTAAGTTGACTAAATCGGAAGACGCTTACACGCATCCTCAGCCGCATGCTTGTTTTATTCAATCTATCCGAGATGATTTAGTGAACGAAGGCGGAATAATGGATTTATGGGTTCGTGAAGCGAGGTTATTTAAATACGGTTCGGGAACGGGAACAAATTTCTCGGATATACGCGGTTCAAACGAACCTTTAAGCGGAGGAGGAAAATCATCCGGTTTAATGTCTTTTCTGAAAATCGGCGATCGTTCTGCGGGAGCTATTAAATCCGGCGGAACAACCCGGCGCGCGGCTAAAATGGTAACTCTCGACGTTGACCATCCCGATGTGGAAGAGTATATTAATTGGAAAGTTGTTGAAGAGCAGAAAGTTGCCGCTCTTGTTACCGGTTCCAAAATGTGCAATTATCATTTAAATAATATTATACAAGCCTGTTATGCCGAGCACCCGGAAAATGACCGCTTCAATAAAAAGTCGAATAAAAAATTAAAATCTGCGGTTCAAGCGGCGCGCAGAGCAAATATTCCGGTTAATTATATCGAGCGGGTAATTCAGCTTGCAAAACAGGGTTATAAATCCATCGAATTTCCGGAATATGACGTAGATTGGAACTCCGACGCGTACGCGACGGTTGCCGGACAGAATTCCAACAACTCTTTAAGAGTGACAAATGATTTCATGCAGTCCGTTTTGGACGGCGGCGATTGGAATCTTTACTGGAGGACGGAGAAGAAAAAAGCCCACAAAGAAGGACGGGCGCCTAAACCTAATAAAACATTACCCGCTCGCGAATTGTGGGATGAAATCTCTTTCGCGGCTTGGTCCAGCGCGGACCCCGGTCTGCAGTACCACACAACTATCAATGAATGGCATACTTGCAAATCCAGCGGAGAGATTAAAGCCTCGAACCCATGCAGCGAATATATGTTCCTCGACGATACCGCATGCAACTTAGCGTCGCTTAATGTAGTGAAATTTTACAACGATGAAAAACAGCAGTTTAACATAAAGGCTTTCAGACACGCGTCGCGTCTTTGGACTGTTGTATTGGAGATAAGCGTTTTGATGGCGCAGTATCCGAGCAAAGAAGTCGCCCAGCGAAGTTATGATTTTAGAACTCTCGGTTTGGGTTATGCTAATCTCGGCTCTCTGTTGATGCGTCAAGGAATTCCTTATGCCAGCAATGAAGCATACGCAATAGCGGGCGCGCTTACGGCTATACTTCATATGAAAGCTTACGCAACAAGCGCCGAAATGAGCAAAGAATTCGGACCTTTCCCCAAATATGAAGAAAACAAAGAACATATGCAGCGGGTTCTTAGGAACCACAGACGCGCGGCTTATAATGTGCCTAAGGAAGAATACGAAGGATTAACAATTTACCCGAAAGGAATTGACCCGGAACATTGTCCGTCTGATTTATTAAAAGCGGCGCGCGAAGATGCGGATATAGCAGTTAACCTCGGCTCAAAATTCGGTTTCAAGAACGCTCAGGTTACGGTAATTGCTCCGACGGGCACTATCGGATTAGTAATGGACTGCGATACAACTGGAATTGAACCGGATTTCGCTTTAGTGAAATTCAAAAAATTAGCCGGAGGCGGATATTTCAAAATAATCAATCAGTCTATTCCGCCGGCATTAAAAAGACTAGGATACAACGACGAGCAGATTGCGGAAATAGTTAAGTATGCGAAAGGTTCCGGCACACTTCAGGGCTGTCCTTATATTAATGACGAGTCGCTTAAAGCCAAAGGATTTACTCAAGATGTTATCAATAAAATTGAAGCCATGCTTCCTTCGGTATTCGAAATTAAATTCGCTTTCAATAAATATTCAATCGGTTCGGATTTCCTAAAAAACAAAATTGGAATACCCGAAGAAAAATTGAACGATCCGTTTTTCGATCTTCTTGAATATCTCGGTTTTACGAATTCCGAAATTGCATCGGCAAACGATTATATTTGCGGCACAATGACAGTTGAAGGCGCTCCGTTTCTGAAGCACGAACATTATCCGGTGTTCGACGCTGCTAACAGATGCGGGAAAAAAGGAACGCGTTATATTAAAACCGACGCTCATATTCAGATGATGGCTGCGGCGCAGCCTTTTATTTCCGGAGCAATTTCAAAAACTATCAATCTTCCGAACGAAGCGACCGTGGAAGATATTAAGGGAGCTTATATGCTTTCGTGGAAATTGGGACTCAAAGCCAACGCGCTTTATCGCGACGGTTCGAAACTTTCCCAGCCCCTTAATTCCGTTTCGGATGAAGATATTGAGGAGATAATCGAGCAGAAATCTAATAACGATATTGTTAAAATTGCCGAGAAAATTATTCACCGGTATATTGCAAGACGCAGAAGACTGCCCGATAGAAGAACGGGCTATACACAAAAAGCAAAAATTAGCGGTCAAACCGTTTACATCCGTACCGGCGATTATGAGAACGGACAATTGGGAGAAATCTTTTTAGATATGCATAAAGAAGGCGCGGCGTTCAGAAGTCTGCTAAATAGTTTTGCTATTGCTATTTCATTGGGTCTGCAGCACGGAGTTCCGTTAGAGGAATTTGTCGAAGCGTTTGTATTTACGCGCTTTGAACCGAGCGGAGTGGTTATGGGCAACAGTCGAATTAAAATGGCTACTTCCGTTATTGACTATATTTTCCGTGAATTAGCCGTAACTTACTTAGGCAGAAACGAATTGGCTCATGTTGAAGAAGAAGAACTTAATCAGAAAATAAGAGAAAGAACCGGCGGTTTGGAACCGGATTTTGAAAGTGAAGAATTAGTGAGCGAGCGGGTAATTAATTTAGATTTTTCCGACGGCGATACTCCCCCTTCCGACGATTTGACCGCGGACGGTAACGGAAGGGAGGAACGCGCTAAAGTTCTATCGGCTATTAAACAAGTGCATGAAGCCCGGAATATGGGATATACAGGGGATATATGTCCCGAATGCCAAAGTATGACTATGGTACGCAACGGCACATGTTTGAAATGTACTACATGCGGCGCAACAACCGGATGCAGTTGATAAATAATTCCGTCGAATAAGCCCCGTAAAAGGGGCTTATTCCGATTAGCACCCCGCAACTTTCTTCTGATTTTATTACACGCTATTTAATTGACTTTTCGCTGTAAAAACAATACATTCGTGGTCTTAATTAAATTGACATGATAGCGAATAATCTGAAAATATTGACCGGAGAAATAGCCGAGGAATGCGATAAAATCGGCAGAGAATATGAGAATTTAACTCTTATCGGGGTCTCCAAATATCAGCCTATTGAGGCTATTAACGAAGCGTATGAATTCGGACTGAGAAACTTTGGGGAAAACAAAGCGCAGGAATTAAGGGATAAATTTGCAGAATTCGATAAAGAAGTGAATTGGCATTTTATTGGACATTTACAAACTAACAAAGTAAAGTATGTTATTAGTCCGTCGGAATTTATTCATTCTGTTGATTCACTAAAACTTGCCGCTGAAATTGAAAAACAAGCGGCGCGGAATAGCAAAGCGCAGAAAATATTGCTCGAAATTAAAACTTCGGGAGAAGATTCCAAATTCGGTTTGGAAGATAAAGATGAAATTAAAGAATTAGTCGAGTATGCCGGACTTTCAGCTACTCTTGAGCTTGTCGGACTGATGACAATGGCTCCCTATACGGATAACGAAGTTGAAATACGAAACTCTTTCTCTAAGCTGAGGATGCTCAAAGAGAAGCTCAACGCCTCGGGCGCTAATATAAGCCACCTTTCGATGGGGATGTCCGGCGATTGGCGGCTGGCTCTTAAGGAAGGAGCGACTATGCTGAGAATCGGTTCAACGATTTTTGGAACAAGAAATTATAACTGAAAGAAAACGGTTAAAAAAATGAAACTTACGCCATTAATAATTAAGCAGCAGGAATTTCACAAATCGCTCCGCGGATACGACGAAACCGAAGTGAAGAATTTCTTGAATAATTTATCTGACGAGTTCGGTTCTCTAAATGAACAGGTTGAATCTCTTTCGAAAAGGAACGCCGAATTGGAAACGGAAATTGCCGAATATAAAAAGATTGAGAAAAATCTTCAAAACACTCTACTCACTGCGCAGGAATCAACGAGCAAAACTGTGGAATCGGTGAAGAAACAAGCGGCTCTTATTTTGAAGGAAGCCGAGTTAAAAGCAAAGCAGATGGTTGAAAAGGCAAAGGAAGAAGCGGAATTTATAAACGTCTCCGTTGCGAAATTAAGGGAAGAAAAAGATTTTTACGTCGCAAGGCTCGAAGCAATGATAGAATCTCAGGAAAGAGTAATTGCTATAACGCATAATAGCGAAAAATCCGGTAATGAGAGAAAAAGAGATTTTAGATCTACGCGCGAGATCAATTCCGAAGAAATATTGGAGAAATTATTATGAGCGGAATAATTGAAAAAATAAACGAAACTTTAAACGCAATACAGAATGTAACGGATAAGGAGTATGGGATAGGAATTGTTCTCGGAACCGGATTGGGCGGACTTGTTCAGGAGATAAACATTGAACATGAAATTGATTACGCGGAACTGCCGCATTTCCCGTTATCCACGGTAGAATCGCATCAGGGTAAATTAATATTCGGAACTCTCGGCGGTAAAAATATTGTCGCCATGCAGGGAAGATTTCATTTCTATGAAGGATATTCTATGCGGCAGATTACTTATCCGATAAGGGTAATGAAGTTTTTAGGAGTTAAGACTTTACTTGTATCCAACGCGTGCGGCGGGATGAATCCGGTTTATCGTAAGGGCGATATTATGCTGATTTCCGATCATATTAATATGCTCGGAGATAATCCATTAATTGGTCCCAACGAAAATGATTTAGGACCGAGATTTCCCGATATGAGCGAACCGTATGATTCCGGGTTAATTGAAATTGCCGAAGAGATCGCGCTCGAAAATAACATAAAATTACAAAAAGGAGTTTACGTGGCTGTTCCGGGTCCTAATTTGGAAACTAAAGCCGAATATAGATTTTTGAGAGCCATCGGCGCGGATGTTGTGGGTATGTCAACTATCCCGGAGAATATAGTCGCCAATCATATGGGGATGAAAGTTCTCGGACTGAGTATTATAACAGACGAATGTTTCCCGGATTCTTTGAAGCCGGTTAATGTGGAAGAAATAATTGCAACCGCAATGGGCGCCGAACCTAAAATGACGCTGATTATGAAAGAAGTTGTGGCAAAGTTATGAAAGGGGTGAAGAAAATATATTTTGCGCTCCCCGTCCTGCTGGCGGTTTTGATGTTCATCTCAAATTTTTTGAGTACCGATCTGTTCCGCGATAATGTGATTAATTTTGCCGTTTGGTTCATTCTATCTATTTTTGCGTTCTCAATCGGATGGATTATTACAAATACGCTTGATTGGAACCTTGGAGGAAAAATTGTATTTACGGTAATTGTTGTTACGTCGTTCATTACATTGTTATTTATCACCGTATTTCACAATTACTTTAACTTGAACGGAGTGTTAACAGAAAATCTGATGCTTTATGTTCTGCGTAACATTTATATAGGATTGATGGGCGTATTCGGCATGGCGGTTTCCAAGCTGATAGATTTGGAGAAAAGAATTGAAATAACCGACGGAACAATTGACCGCGACAACGCGATTATTCAATCCGCCGAAGAAAAAGCTAAGGTAATTATTTCCAAAGCTAAATTGGAAGCGGAAAAAATTACTTTTGACGCGGAAAAGAATTTGAATCATTTAATTGATACGAGCGCAAAGATTGAAAATAAGCTAGCGGAATTTATTAAAATAGAAAAAGAATTAATTGAAAAATATAAATCAAACAGTTGATTACAGATTATTATAGGTGAAGTTTTAAATGTTTAAACAGTATTCAGATAAAGTAAATTATCCCGAAATTGAAAAAAAAGTTTTAGATTTTTGGAAAGAGAATCGTATTTTCGATAAGAGCGTTGAGACGAGAGATGCCGATAAACCTTATACATTTTACGAAGGTCCTCCAACCGCAAACGGAAAGCCCGGAATTCATCATGTAATGGCGCGCACGTTAAAAGACCTTGTGTGCCGCTACAAAACTCTTAAAGGTTATCAAGTCCACCGGAAAGCCGGATGGGATACGCATGGCCTGCCTGTAGAGATTGAAGTTGAAAAACAGCTTGGAATAAAAAGTAAAAGCGAGGTTCCGGAATTCGGGGTTGACAAATTCAATAAAGCCTGCCGCGATTCTGTTTTTACTTATCTCGACGTTTGGGAGAAGATGACCGAACGAATGGGATACTGGATAAACCTCGACGAAGCGTATGTTACCTGTCAAAATAATTACATCGAGTCCGTTTGGTGGGCGCTGAAAACGATGTTCGATAAGGGATTGATTTTTAAAGATTATAAAGTGGTTCCGCAGTGCCCGCGTTCGGAAACGCCTTTATCTTCGCATGAATTGGCGCTCGGTTATAAGGATACAAAAGACCCGTCGGTATATGTATTGATGAAGTTGAAAAATTCCGATTTAGCTAAAGACGGAGATACATATTTTTTGGTTTGGACAACCACTCCCTGGACGTTAATTTCTAACGTCGCGCTTGCCGTTGGTTCCGATATTAGTTACGTAAAAATTAAAACCGAAGGCGTATATTTAATCTTAGCTAAAGAACGCCTCGAAGTTATCCGCGAAGATTATGAGATAGTTGAAGAATTTAAAGGAAGCGATTTAGCCGGAGAGGATTACGAGCAGCTATTTGATTATTTAACGGTCGATAAAAAAGGATTTTATGTAGTTGAAGCGCCTTTTGTAAGCACCGAAGACGGTTCGGGTATTGTTCATATGGCGCCGGCTTTCGGGGCGGACGATTACGAAATGTCTAAGAAATATGATCTGCCGTTCCTTCAGCCGGTAAAAAGAAACGGAACGTTTACGGAAGAAATTCCGGATTTTGCCGGGCAATTTGTAAAAGACGCAGACGCGGGTATAATAAAAAAATTACGCGAGAGCGGAAAGCTTTACAAAAAAGAAACCATTACTCACTCTTATCCGTTTAGCTGGCGTTTCGACGATGTGCCGGTTATTTATTACGCGCGCGAATCTTGGTTCATTAAAACCACCTCCATCGCCGACAAAATGATAGAACTGAACAAAACCATAAATTGGTATCCGCCCGAAGTGGGAAGCGGAAGATTCGGCAATTGGCTGGAGGACAATAAGGACTGGGCGCTCTCCCGCGATCGTTTTTGGGCTACGCCGCTCCCTATTTGGGTTAGTCCTTCCGGCAAAATGATTGCCGTCGGAAGCCTTGCCGAGCTAAATGAAGGATTTGTGGAAAGAGACGGAAAGAGAATTAAAGTGGGCGATCTACCCGAAGAAGAAATTGATTTGCACAAACCGTTTGTCGATGATGTGATGTTCGAGAAAGACGGTGAAATTTACAACCGGACTCCCGAATTGATTGATGTCTGGTTTGATTCGGGCTGTATGCCATTTGCTCAGTTTCATTACCCTTTCGAGAACAAAGAGCTTTTTGAAAAAGGTTTTCCTTCCGATTTTATCTGCGAAGGTATCGATCAGACGCGCGGATGGTTTTACACTCTGCACGCTATTTCGACAATGCTTTTTGAAAATGTCGCTTATAAGAATTTGATAGTTAACGAATTGATTTTGGATAAAGACGGTTTGAAAATGTCGAAATCCAAAGGCAATACCGTGAATCCTTTTGAATTATTCGATAAATACGGCGCCGACGCAACCCGCTGGTATCTGGTTACGTCCAGTCCTCCGTGGCGACCTACGCTGTTCGACGAACAGGGTATCGCGGAGGTTCAAAGAAAATTCTTCGGAACGCTTGTGAATACTTATTCGTTCTTCGCTTTGTATGCCAACATCGATAATTTTAGTTTTTCGGAAGATTTGGTTCCTTACGAAGATCGCCCGGAAATTGACCGCTGGATAATCTCCAAACTTAATTCAACCGTTAAAGAATATGAATCGCTGATGGAAAATTACGACGTTACGAAAGCGGCGCGTTTAATATCGTCGTTTACTATCGACCAGCTCAGTAATTGGTACGTTAGAAGAAGCAGAAGGCGTTTTTGGAAATCGGAAATAAATAAAAATAAAATATCCGCTTATCAAACTCTGTATGAATGCCTGCTTACCGTAGCGAAATTATCTTCTCCTTTCGCTCCTTTTATTGCCGAAGAGTTATATCGGAACCTAAACGGAGCTTCAAAGCTTGAAAATTTTGAATCGGTGCATCTTGTGGAATTTCCCAAAGTAAAATACATCGACGCGGAACTTGAAATTAAAATGGAAATTGCTCAAAAAGTGGTTTATCTTAGCCGTTCTATAAGAGCGAAAAATAATTTAAAAGTAAGACAGCCGCTTCAGAAAATTATGATCGCTGTTGATTCCTCTAAAAAGAACGCGGTGGAAGAAATGCAGGATGTGATTTTGGAAGAAGTAAACATAAAAGAAATGGTCGTTCTCGACGATGATTCGGGAATAGTAAATAAATCTGCTAAGGCTAATTTTAAAGTTTTGGGTCCGAAATACGGAAAAATGATGAAGCAGCTTGCCTCGGCAATTTCGGCGTTAACAAATGACGAAATCAATAAGCTGGAGTTGGACGGAGAGCTTAAAATTAATGCCGCAGGCGAAATTGTCGATATAACGCCCGAAGATATTATTATTCAGACTTCGGAGATTGAAGGCTGGGTAGTCGAATCGGAAGAAGGCGTTACCGTGGCAATTGATACGGAGCTGAACGAATCTCTTATTGCCGAAGGTTATTCCCGCGAGTTCGTTAATCGGATTCAGAATATGAGGAAAGATTCCGGCTTAGACGTGATGGACAGAATAAAAATTTTATTTTCGAGCGATAATAAAGCTATAAACTATATTACCGCTTTTAGCGATTATATCTCGAAAGAAACTCTCGCAGACAAAATAGTGACAGAAAAACCCGGCAACGGATTTATACAAAATTGGGAAATTGGAGAGTTTAATTTTGAAATTGGAATAATAAAATCGAATTGAATTTACCTTAGGAGGATAAATGGCTAAGAGAACAAATAAAAAAGATACGGATGCAAAGCCAAAAGCTGTTAAAAAGACGGCAGCCAAGGCGGAGAGTCCTAAGAATACTGTTACTAAGAAAACTACCCGCTCTAGAGCCGATCGCAAGGTGGAAGTAGTTTCCAAGCCCAGAAAAAAGAAGGCTATTAAAGGATATAATAAAACCGACTTAAAAGAATTCAAACGGGTCATCATTGCAAAGCGCGATGAAATATTGGAAACGCTGAATAATCTAAAAGAGCAGATGATGGATACTTCTACCGGTCAATATGTGAATGAAAATTCTCCATATTCACTTCATATGGCTGAGCAGGGTACAGACGCTATGGAGCGCGAAAAGCTCTATTTATGGGCGCAACGGGAAAACAA
>CAYNUJ010000100.1:0-10745 GCA_964400095.1 uncultured Melioribacteraceae bacterium | reverse complement strand
TCCGATTGGGAAATTACTTAAACTTACGCAAAAAATCCAGTCTGTCCTGCAATTGTTCCACGGGAACGAGAAGTTTATCTTTGCCGTAAATTCCGTCTTCCCTATTAGTAAAAACCAATTCATAATCTTTACTCATAACAATAGCTTCTTCGGGGCAGACCTCCTCACAGAAACCGCAGAAGATACAGCGAAGCATATTAATTTCAAATTTTTCAGGAAAGCGTTCTTTTTCGAGATCGGTTTCGGAAGCTCTAACTTCAATTGCCAGAGCCGGGCAAACGCGGGAACAGAGACCGCAGGCAACGCATCTTTCCACGCCGCTTTTTTCTTCAACTAATACAGGTCTGCCGCGGTAGGATGCCGGCGGAATAAATTTTTCTTCGGGGTACTGCATAGTCACCCGCGGACGGAACATCTGTTTGAGCGTTAAACTCAGACCTTTAACAATCTCCGGGATGTATATTTTTTCTAAAAACGTAAAATCTTTTTTTCTCTTTTTAGCAATCATTTCAACAAACCTTTTTAATTGAATACCATTATAAGAACAGCCACCCAAATTATATTTATCAACGCTAAGGGGAACATAACTTTCCATCCTAAGTTCATTAATTGATCGTATCTAAACCGTGGCAGACTCCATCTAACCCAAATAAAGAAAAATAATAACGCGCCTACTTTTATTAGAAAAGCCAAAATCTGAAGTATGGCAACCAGTCCGTCGCCGAGTCCCAATCTATCCACGTAGGGTATCTGCCATCCGCCGAGGTAAAGAGTTACAATAAGGGCGCTGGCAATAATCATATTGGCGTATTCCGCGAGAAAAAAACCGGCAAATTTCATACTGCTGTATTCGGTGTGATATCCGCCTACTAATTCCGGTTCGGCTTCGGGTAAATCAAACGGCAGTCTGTTTGTTTCGGCAAATGCCGATACGAGGAACGTTATAAATCCAATCGGCTGAAGAATCGCGTTCCACATCCATCCGTATTGTGCGTTAACAATTTCCACTGTGCTTAAAGAACCGGAAAACATTAAAACTCCGGCAATTGAAAAACCCATCGATACTTCGTAAGATATCATCTGAGCCGTCGATCGGACGCCGCCGAGAAGGGAATATTTACTGCCCGAAGACCAGCCGGCGAATGTGATGCCGTAAACTCCGAGCGAGGTTAAAGCCATCACGTAAAGTATTCCTATGTTAACGTCGGCTACAATCAGTTGAATATTCTGACCGAAAATATTTACTTCCGGACCGATCGGAATAACGGCATAAGTTGAAAACGCTACAAACAAAGCAATAAACGGCGCGAGGCTGTGAATGAATTTATTTGCCTTTTCGGGAACGATATCTTCCTTAAGCAATAATTTTAAAACATCGGCGAAAGGCTGCATAGCTCCCCAAACGCCCACTCTATTTGGTCCGTAACGGTTCTGCGCCCACGCGCTTATTTTTCTCTCGAATAGAACCAAATACGAAACGCTCATCAACAATACGTTTACCGCGATAAATATTTTTATAGCCGCAACTAATATAATCTGCCAAATATCCATTTTTTAACCAACTCCGAGCTAAACTGCTTCAACTTTATTATTTAATAACGCTCCGGAAACGCCTATAACATCATAGTCGAGTTCCTTGAAAGCGCCAAATTCAGCCGAGACATCTTTGAAAACATCCTCAGCCATTTTGTAATCCATTTTCTTTCCAATTAAGCCGGAAAGAGAAGTTAAAATTTTCCAACTCGATTTCGCGTCTAATCTCCGTCCCTTCGCCCAGCGGTCATAATCCGTTCCGAATATTTCCCATTTACTGCGGAAGTTATGATCCAAAGAAGCGTCCAATTCTTTCGTGGCAACGGCGACTTTCAATCTCTGCGCTCTGCCTTGGAAGTTTACTAATGTACCATGCTTCTCAGCGTAAGTTGAAGCCGGGAAAACAACATTCGCTATTTTGGTTAATCCGTTAAAATTAGTCGAGTGAACAACAACAAAATCAGCTTTCGACAGAGTCGATAATTCAGGGAACGCGAAATCGTCTTTTTCTTCCAAAAAGTAAACCGCTTTTATTTTCCGGGAGTTTATTCTTTCCAATAACTCATTCATAGATAAATTCATTTGCCGCATCGCCAGCAGTTCCAGCCCGGCTGAATTCGGAGATTTATCTTCGCGAATTAATAAATTATCGTCGGCGCCGTCAACTGTATGATCGAAAGAATAAAATTCTTTAACTCCCAATCCCGCCGCAAACTTTTTGAATACGTATAAATCCTCAACCGTAGCAAAGGGAGAGGCGACAAACGCTATTTCGTCGGACTTAAACTTTCTCAAATTTTCCGCCGCGTAACCGAGCGCTTCGTCCCACGAAACGCTTTCAAGCTCCGAATCTTTCCGCAGATACGCTCCGTCAACTCTATTTTCGGCATTCACAAATTTGTATGTATTTAATCTGCCGTCGTCGCACATCCAATCGCTGTTTACTTCTTCGTTCGCCCGCGGAGTTAATCTTTGAATTTCATTATCCCTTGTCCACAACTCAACGTTGCAGCCTCTGCTGCAGCCGATACATAAAGAGTCGGTTGAAGATAATTCCCAAACCCTCGATTGAAAACGGAAATCTTTACTCGTTAAAGCTCCAACCGGACAAATATCAACAGTATTAAGAGTGTAAGGATTATCGAAAGATTCTCCGGGAAAAGTAGTGATAGTAACTTTATCTCCGCGCTGAACAAAAGTAAGCTGCGGCGCGCCGGCAATTTCGTCCGTAAATCTGATGCATCGCGAGCACGAAATACAGCGTTCGCCGTCGAACATAATTCTCGGTCCCAGCTCGACTCTTTTGTTTTTATGATTTTTCTCTTCGAGGAACCGGCTTTCTCCGGAGGAATGTTTAAACGCGTAATCCTGAAGTTTGCATTCTCCGGCTTCGTCGCATATCGGGCAATCGAGCGGGTGATTCGCTAAAATAAATTCCATTACTGCGTTCCGCGCTTCGAGGGCGCTTTCCGATTTTACTTTTACGACCATACCGTCGGCTGCCATAGTGGAACAGGCAATCGCCAATTTTGGTATTTTTTCTATTTCAACCAGACACATTCTGCAATTTCCGGAGACGGATAATTTCGGATGCCAGCAGAAATGAGGAATATCAATTCCGTTATCCCGCGCGGCTTGAATTACCGTCTGCCCCTGTTCAAATTCTATTTCATTACCGTCTATCGTAAGCTTTGGCATTTTTTCAAATCCTTCAATTAAGCTGCTGAATGAATTAAATGATTTTTTGAACTTAAAACTATAACGCTCATTTTATCGGGAGTTAAAATTT
Source organism: uncultured Melioribacteraceae bacterium (assembly GCA_964400095.1). GTDB lineage: Bacteria > Bacteroidota > Ignavibacteria > Ignavibacteriales > Melioribacteraceae > CAYNUJ01. The sequence continues at coordinate 7,423 of CAYNUJ010000100.1, read as the reverse complement.
CGTTGGCGATTTTAAGAATATCCGATACGGAAACTTTTTCAATTTCGGCTATGCTTTCTTCCACGGATTTTATCCTTCCCAAATACATCTGCGAATGAGCCAGACGAAACATTCTGTTCGTCGTACTTTCGAGGCTCATCAGTAAATTTCCTTTGATATATTCCTTAGCTTTCTTCAATTCCTTTTCGGGAACTTTTTTATCTCTCAGCTTAGCGAATTCCTTTTGCATTAATTCCTGAGCCTTTTCGGCAGAATCATCGTTGGTTGAAAAATATACGCCGAATGTGGATACTTCGCTGAAGGAATTTACAAACGAATTTATTTGATAAGTAATTCCGTTTTTTTCGCGTAAACGCTGGAAAAGCCGGCTGGAACTCCCTTCGCCGAGTATATGCGACAATATGTTTACGTGCGAACGTTTTTCGCTTTCAAATCCGTAAGTTGGGCAAGCGATAATAAAATGAGACTGCTGAAGTTCTTTACAATGAAAATGATTTTCAATATTGAATTTTACCGCCAAGTCCCTCTTGCGCGATTTACCTGCAAAAGATTTCGTTAAATATTTACGCGCGTATTTTACGAGTTCGTCGTGGTTTATGTTGCCCGAAGCGGCAATATAAAAATTATCGGCTGTGTAGTAGTCGTTTATAAAATTAATAAAATCATCGGTAGAAAAGGATTTTATGTTCTTCTCCGCACCTATAATAGGAAAACTCAACGGGTTATTTTCGTAAATGGAAGTCTCAAGTTTATCGAAAATCAACTCCTCGGGGGAATCCTCAATGTCGTACAACTCATCCACAATTACTTTGGCTTCTCTGTTTATTTCGGATTGCCTGAAAATCGAATTTTGGATCATATCCGAGAGAACTTCAAAAGTATTTTCGAGATGCTCGGAAAGTCCGCGCCCGTAATAACATGTGTGTTCTTTAGTAGTAAACGCGTTTAAGTAACCGCCGAGCGATTCGATATCCTGCGCTATTTTATTGGCGGTTCTTTTTTTAGTCCCTTTAAAAAACATATGCTCCAGAAAATGAGAAATACCGTTATTTTCTTCGTTTTCGTCTCGTGAACCCACAAAAAACCAGAATCCAAGCGAAAACGACTTAACGTAAGGCACATTTTCAGAAACAATTGTTATTCCGTTATTTAAGTTTGTTACTTTAAAATTTTTCACCAATTAGAACCGGATATTTTTTTCGCAATTAAATTTCAAATATAGTTAAACGGCTTATGGTATTCAAGAAAAGCGAAGCGCGGATAAGTAATATTTAGCTCCCATTATTCGTATTTATCCATAAATTTCTTGGTGAATTCGGAAATGTTTTTGTATGCTTTTTCCAAAATATCTTCCGGCGGCAGAAAAACCACCCTAAAATGACGAGTACCCTGTTTTTGACCGAATCCCGTACCCGGAACGATAACAACTCCGGTTTCCTTAATTAATTCGGAAACAAAAAGCGAGTCATCCGATTTGATATGCAATTGCGGATATGCATAAAAGGCTCCTTCGGGTTTTACGCATGAAATTCCTTCCACGTCGTTCAGCATCTCCACGGTTAAATTTCTTCTTTTGTGAAGTTTTTCCATAGCGAGAGTTAAATGAGATTGGTCTCCTTCCAAAGCGGGTTTTATTCCGTATTGTTCGGGATGGTTTGCCGAAAGCCGGGCGCGTAAAATTTTATTGATAGCTTCAATATATTCGCTCAGCATTTCATGCCTGCCGCTTACAATTCCCCAGCCTATTCTAAATCCGGGAACCATATAATTTTTGCTCAGTCCGCCGAAAGTAATAACAGCCGCGTCGGAATCGAACGACGCCAGCGAAATATGTTTTTTACCGTCGAATAAAAGTTTATCATAAATTTCATCGGCAAAAATCACAAGGTCATTTTCTTTTGCAATTTGAACCAATTCGCGCAATGTCCGCTCATCAGCGTTAGAGCCTGTAGGATTATTCGGATTAATAACAATGATAGCTTTCGTTTTATCGTTTATTTTCGATCTTATGTCGTCCAGATCCGGCTGCCATCCGTTTTCTTCGTTTAAATAATAAGGATTTTCAACAGCCTGCAGTTTAGAAGCAACGGCGGTGTAAAGAGGATATCCCGGAGTCGGAGTCAGTACGTTTTCGCCTTCGTTAACAAGCGCGGATAAACAGACTTCAATAGCTTCGCTCGCGCCGGTAGTCACAAAAATATCTTGAATGTTTGAAATTCCCTTTCTCCCGGCTTCGGCTTCTATGGCGTTTACCGCTTCTTTAATTCCCGACGAAGGGGCGTATCCGTTAAAATTCTTCAGCATAGCTTTGTAAGTAGCGTCAATCATATGCCGCGGCGGAACAAAATCATAAAGATTCGGATCGCCTATGTTCAAGTAGAGCATTTCCATGCCGGATTTAGCCGCTTCGTTTGCCAAAACAATAATATCCCTTACGGCGTATTTAATATTCTCTGTTCTAATAGCGGGAATAATATTTTTCATAAAATCACCTTTAATAATTTATCTCATTTACAATTTGAAAATTAAATCTTTATACGTCTATTTACAATCCGGCGAAACGCGCTTCTCCTAAAGATTGTCCGCAGCGATTAATCTTTAAAGATCAGCTTTCATTCTCCGATTTCAATATCACGCCGGCGTTTTTCTTCCCGTCAATTAAAACGGTTAAAGGATTTTCAAGTTTAATGCGATGTACAAAATGTCCTTTTTCCAAGTTTTGAGCCTGCAGCCAATCGTAATTCAAAAATCCCTCGCCTCTTTTTTCATCAACCGTAAAGTAACCCACTTGAAAAGAAGTTAAATTCTGAAAGAAATGGGAACCTTGGGAAGGTTCTACTATCATATCGTCGAAGTTTGTTTCCACAATCACTTTTGCGCCGCAAATATTTTCCCATGTTACGGGAATCCCCAGCCACGGGTCGAGCGTACCCAAACGTCCCAAAACAATTAATAGATAAGGTCTTCCTTCTTTAACAAGTTTGGAATTAAATTCCGTTATCTCTTTTGCCGCGGATCTACTTTCCGCGCGCTCAAAATTTTCCTTATCGACAAATACAATATCTTTAATAACTTCAATGCGTCCGTTGCCGAGAGCTTTAGTGCTGCTGCAGAGTATATCTGCCGGATCGAATTCGTTCATATCCAAATCAAAAGTCTCGTCGGTTATAACAAGCGGACGCACCTGCAGAACGGAGAACTGTTTCTTCCCCACTTCCGATTTGGATAAGTTCACGGCAAATTCAATTTCAACCGGCGAGCCCATTCCCCATCTTCCTAACTTTAACAGCATATCCAATATATCCGCCAGCGGAAAAGCGCTGAATTTCAAAATAGGCGCCAGAGTAAAAAGCTTCACTCCTTCCCGCGATACTCCGTCGTAAATTGAATGGTTCTGCAGCGAATAAGTCGAACCTGTTTGATTGAGCGTTCCGTCTTTATAAGCTATCTGCAAATCGAACTCGCTAATGAATGTATTCTCGGAAATAATCCGCACGTTTTTTACTCTTTTCAAATCCAAGGCGTAAAAATTGCGCTGACTGTATTTTAACGTTTTTTCAACATCGTAAAATTGGATTAAATGTTTCGGATATTTCGGACAGAACCGGACAACGTTTCCGCCGTCGGTTATCACTCTGCCCAATCCCAATCCCACAGCGGCAATACCGTCGGAAGCTTTAATCGGCGGAGTGGGATAAAAGTCGAACGACCTCGCCACGCCGGATATTTCGGGATAGAATTTTCTGTTATGTTCGGCGCCGGATAAAGTTTGAATTATCACCGCCATTTTTTCGTCCTCAAGACGGTAAGTGGTCATCATGATATACTTTTTTGCGCTACTGAAAAATGTTGACGCGTAAATTCTTTTTATCGCCTGCAGCAAATGACCGAATCTAACGTTTATGTCGGCATCGTTATTCGGCAGCATAATTGTTTCGTAAACCCCCGCGAACGGCTGACCTTGTGAATCTTCCAAAAGACTCGACGACCGAACGGCAATCGGGGTATTCACAACGCTCAAAAATTCAAATAACGACTCTATTATATCATCGGGGAAATACTCGGCTTTAATAAATTTTTTGACGAGCTGATTATCGTCGTCAGTCCGCAGAGCAAATTCCGTCAAACTATTTTTATCCATAAAGTCGTCAAAAATTTCAGTGCCTAAAACGAGAAGCGGCGGAATGCTGATTTCCGTATCTTCAAATTTATTCCGAATATCGAGCGTGTGTATTAAATAATTAATGAACGAAAGACCTCGGGCTTTACCGCCTATGGAACCTCCGCCGACCCGGGTGAAAGTTGCCGAAGAACCGAAAGCCTCCCGGTTGAAATCGCTTATTACCGCGCGCTGACGATTAATTCTAAATTCCGAAACCGTATCGATCAGTAATTTGCGCAGTTGTTCGGATGTTCTAAAATCGGTCACCTTTTTGGGTCTTAAATTATGCGCCAGATAAAATTCCGTTCGGGCTTTAAGCCAATTGGAAAAATGATTTCTGGAGGCATGATAATTAAGACTTTCAATCGGGATGGTTTTCAGTTTATCTTCCAATTCATAAAGATTTCTCGCGCGGTCAACTTCGTTTCCGTTTTCATTGCGGAAAATAAAATCTCCGAAACTGAAATGATCCCTCATAAATTTGTTTAAATCATGCAGCAGCGTCGGACTTTCTTTAAGCAGAAACGACGCGCCGAGAGAATAAGCTATTTCTTCATTATCGGGATTATTGGATTGAAGCACAACCGGAATATCGGAATAATCCTTTTTAATCTGCTTAGCAAATTTTATTCCCGCTTTAGGATCTAATTTGCCTCTTTTAGGAAAGGAAACATCGGTAATAATTCCCTGAATATTATCTTTATACCGTTTATAATATTTTTCCGCTTCTTCATAATCCGAACAGAGAATAATTTTAGACCTTGACCGGAGTCTTAAAAATTTATGCGAAAGATTAATGCTTTCGTCCACTAAATTCTGCGACTGCCGGAATAACTCGGTATAAATAACCGGCATAAACGCGGAGTAGAATTTTACATCGTCTTCAACAACAAGTATAACCTGAACGCCCATTGTTTCAACGTCGTTTTCAATATTTCGCCTGTCTTCAATGAACTTAATGATACCTATAATCAAACGGTAATCTCCCGTCCAGACAAAAATTTTATCGAAAATACTCTTTTCGCCGGAATTGAGCATCTCGGCAAGCTGTCTATTGTAAAACCCGATTAATACAACAGGAATATCAATTCCTTTCGATTTAAGTAATTCGGCAAATTTTACCGGGGTGGAATCCTCAATGTGCATAGTAACAAGAATGAGTTGAAAATTAGAATCACCCTCGAGCATCTGAACGGCTTCCTTTGCTCTGGTTACATGAGTAATTTCAGGGGCGTGACTTAAATTTAAGCCGAGATATTCTTTTCTGATTAATTCATATAGTCGTCCGTCTTCTTCAAAAAGATAATTATCGTACAAACTTGAAATTAATAGAATGTTCGTAACGCGGTATTGCATTAAATTATGGAAGTCTTGAAATTTCCAATACCGGCTTTTTTTAAGAATATCTTTACTAAATTTTATTTCGCGCTTCATGATTAATCCGATTAAAAGAATTATTTCGGAAAGATAATGAAAATTGAATTAACTAAGAAGTGTGTAATAAAAAAAGGGCGCCGAAGCGGCGCCCCGATAAATTAGACAATTCCTTGATCCATCATAGCGTTAGCTACTTTGAGGAATCCGCCGATATTGGCGCCGTTAAGATAATTACCCGGCGTACCGTATGTTTCGGCTGCGTCCATGCACGTTTTATGTATGCTTTTCATTATTCCCTGAAGTTTATTATCTACTTCTTCTCTCGTCCATCCGAGACGCATACTGTTCTGCGTCATTTCTAAGCCCGAAACCGCAACGCCGCCGGCATTCGCCGCTTTGCCCGGTCCGTAAAGAATTCCGGCTTTAATAAATACGTCAATTCCTTCAATTGCCGTAGGCATATTAGCTCCCTCGGAAACCATATAAACGCCGTTGTCAATTAAGTTTTGAGCGTCTTTTCCATTGATTTCGTTTTGAGTTGCGCTCGGGTACGCGCAGTCGGCTTTATGATTCCAGAGCGGATTGAAATCGCTGTCGGCTTCGACCGGAGTATATACGGCATTAAGATATTTTTCCGCATATTCTTTTACTCTTCCTCTTCTAACATTTTTCAATTCCATTATGAAGTCGAGTTTTTCACGATTTATTCCTTCTTCGTCATAAATATAACCTGAAGAATCAGAGAATGTAACGACCTTTCCGCCCAATTCAAGAATTTTTTCAATAGTATATTGAGCTACATTACCGCTTCCCGAAACGAGGCAGGTTTTACCTTCGAGCGTTTCGCCTCTCGTGGAAAGCATTTCGGCGGAGAAATAAACCGAGCCGTAACCGGTCGCTTCGGGTCTTATTAATGAACCGCCCCAATTGAGACCCTTGCCCGTAAGCACTCCGGTAAACTCATTTCTGAGTTTCTTATACTGACCGAAAAGAAAACCGATTTCCCTTCCGCCGACGCCAATATCCCCTGCGGGAACGTCGGTGTTAGGACCGATATGACGGAATAATTCCGACATAAAAGATTGGCAGAAGCGCATAACTTCCGCGTCGCTTTTCCCTTTCGGGTCGAAATCCGATCCTCCTTTTCCGCCCCCCATTGGGAGAGTTGTAAGACTGTTTTTAAATACCTGCTCAAAAGCGAGGAATTTTAAAATTCCTAAATTCACGGACGGATGAAAACGAAGTCCGCCCTTATACGGTCCGATTGCGCTGTTCATTTCGATTCTGAAACCCCTGTTAACTTGCACTTCGCCGTTATCGTTTACCCAGGGAACACGAAACATAAAAAGCCGTTCCGGTTCAACAATTCTTTCAATAATTTTTGAAGCGTGGTACTCCGGATGTTTTTCCAATACCAATTCTAAAGATGTAACTACTTCGTAAACCGCCTGATGAAATTCAGGCTCTGCGGGATTTTTTGCTTTTACTTCCGCCATTAATTGACTAACGAATTCAGACATTATTACTCCATTCGTTTTGTGATACATGATTGATTATATGATGTGAATTTGCGTGAGCCGTGAAGTTTCGCGGCTCTGAAATATAATAATTTCGAGCCTTCGAGAAAGGCAGTATATAGATTGTTAATCTATTCAATAATTGGTCCTTCTGGACTCACCTTAAGGAAAATAATTCAATAGGCGTTAAAATATTCTATTCTTAATTCCTAAGCAAGTAAAAAACAGAAAAAACTTAATTTTTTCTAAGGAGCGTTCTTTTTTCTCCGAAAAGATTTCAACCCTGAAGGTGAGGAATTATTGTTTTCGGCTTAAATATTCTATACGGTTCATGCTTCATGGATAAATTTCTTTTTTGTATAAAAGA
>CAYNUJ010000099.1:0-11102 GCA_964400095.1 uncultured Melioribacteraceae bacterium | reverse complement strand
GCCGCGTCGTCGCAAGCTCCTCCTCGCAATGACGGCAGAATCGGATTAAATTGAATGATTTATTCCTGCTGTCATTTCGACTGAGCGAAACGAAAGGAGAAATCTATTTTCACGAATTACGAAAATCATCCCAAGTCAATTCTTAAGCGGTACATCCGTCCATCACAAGTCCATTTTTTGAACTGCGCATCCTGATATCGACTCTAATACAGTTAATTTGAATTTATTCAATGCGGCGTACATTCTAAGCGATTTGCTCTTAATTTACGGCATTTTACTTATATTTGTAAAAAAAATTAGAATAGTTTTTGATATCGAAAAGAAAAAATATTATTGTAATCGGCGGTAACGCCGCCGGTCCAGCCGCGGCGGCAAAAGCAAAACGCGTTAATCCGGCGTCGGACGTAACAATGCTTGAGACTTCTAATTTTATTTCCACCGGAACATGCGAACTTCCGTATGTGCTTTCGGGAGAAGTGGACGATATAAAGAGAGTGATATTTTTCAATGCGGCATCGTTTGAAGAGAAAAAAGGCGTTAAAACGCTTGTTATGCATAAAGCCGAAAACATTGACCGGAGGAGAAAAAACGTTGCTGTTCGAGATCTTTCCTCCGGAGAGCTTAAAAAATTGTCGTACGATAAATTGATTCTTGCAACCGGTTCAAAACCGCGGCTAATTCCCGATTTGCCGGGTAATTTGGAAAATGTGTTCACACTCAAATCGGTCGCCGATTATTTAAGAATTAAAAAATTTATCGATACGCGCGAAATTCAAAATGCCGCCATAATCGGCGCGGGTTATATAGGACTTGAAAGCGCGGAGGCTTTTAATTCTCTCGGAATTAAAGTTAATGTTTTTGAGCGGGAAATTCTGCCCATGCCCGGAGCGGAGCCTGAAGTTAGTATGTTAATTAAGGGACGTTTAGAGAGGAACGACGTTAGATTCTTTGGCGGAAGCGAATTTTCATTCAGCGTTAAGAATAATAGAGTTGTCTCCGTTAAATATGAATCGGAATTTGTTGAAGTCGATATTGTTCTCGTTTCGGTAGGAGTAATCCCGAACAATGAATTGGCGGTATCCAGCGGATTGAAAATAGGGAATTCGGGCGGAATTCGAGTGAACAGCAGACTTCAAACGTCCGACCCGGATATTTACGCCGCCGGAGATAACATTGAAGTGAAAAATTCGATTACGAATAAATATCAATTGCTGCCGATTGCTACTTTAGCTCACGAATTCGGACACATTGCCGGAGGAAATGCGGCGGGGGAAAATGAGTGCGTTAAGCCGGCGATTAAAAATATTGCCGTAAAAATTTTCGACGATATTTATTCTTCGGTCGGACTCACCGAATTTGAAGCGAAAATGAATAATTTTGCTTTTTCTTCAGTTAGCGAGGTTACTCATAATTTAGTTAGAGTTATGCCTCGGAGCAGAAAAGTTTTCGGTAAATTAATTTTTGAAATAAGAACGGGAAGAATTTTAGGCGGCTCGTTTCTAGGAGGTCCGGAAGCGGTTAACTATGCGGATTTTTTAAGCGGAATGATATATTTGAAGGCTTCCACAGAAGATGTTGAACGAATAAATTTCAATTACACACCGCCAGCTTCGCCGTTTATAAATCTATTATCGCTGCTTGCGAGAAAAGCCAGGAGGACAAAATGACTAAATTAACTATTGTGGATAATCCCCTTGTTAAAAGGGACGTTACTTATCTTAGAGATAAAAATACAAAGGAATATCAATTCCGGCTGGCTCTTAGGCGCATTGCGTATTCGCTGGCGATAGAAATCAGCAATAGTTTCAAGACCGCCGAAATAGACGTTGAAACTCCGCTCGAAACTTGCAAGGGCTGCCATTTGAGTCAGCAGACTGTGCTCGTTCCCGTATTGCGCGCCGGATTGAGTTTGGTCAATTCTTTTGTCGAAATGATTCCCAACGCAAAAGTAGGACACATCGGTATAAAGCGGGACGAAGAAACTCTTCAGCCGATTGACTATTATTATAAAACTCCCTCGAAGTTGGAGATTTCAAAAGTAATAATATTAGATCCGATGCTGGCTACAGGCGGCAGCGCTTCCGCCGCCGCTTCTTTTCTAAAGCGGAGAGGGGCGAACGATATTATTTTTGCCGGATTAATAGCTGCTCCGGAAGGAGTTGCAAAATTAAACGCCGACCATCCGGACATCCCGATTTTTATTGCATCGTTAGATAGGGAATTAAACGAAAAGGGATATATACTTCCCGGCTTGGGAGATGCGGGAGACAGAACGTTTGGCACGCTTTAAACTTTTAATTTTATTCCTATTTGTTTTTTCCGTTTCAAGGGGGCAGAATTATCCGGATTCAAATGTAGATTATCTTATTCGAGTCGGTTTGTGGCATCTGATTGTTAATGATTATCCGGAAGCTGAGCGGCATTTTAATTTATTGAACAAGTATTTCCCTCGCAATCCTCTCGGTAGATTATCCCTCGCGATTGAGGAAATCGCAGAATCTTCGGATAAAGGCGTTCCGTTTGATTATGAAAAAATTGATTCTTTACTCGATGGCGCCGAGTCAATGGCGGATTCTTTGCTGGATAATGAAAAGAATTCATGGAACTATTTTTTCATCGGAGCTGCCGAAGGATTGAGAACTTATTATTTGTATTTGTCTAAAAATTATATATCCGCTTTCTTCGACGGACTGTCGGCTATAGACGATTTGAATAATTGCCTGCGGCTCGGCTCTAATTTTGCCGCCGCCAATGTGGGAATAGGCACGTATAAATATTGGAAAAGCGAATCGTTAAAAAGTTACGAATGGCTTCCGTTTATCAAAGATGAAAGCTCCGAGGGTGTGGAGCAGCTTCTTAATGGACTCCGCGCCGGTTCGTATCTCGAAAGTTTCGGTTACGAATCGCTTATATGGATATATCTGCACGAAAAGAAAATCGACAAAGCTTATGAAATAGCGAAAACGAATTTGAATAAATATCTCGGCTCAAGATTTTTTCTTTGGGGAATAGCTCACGCGGCAAAATTCAGCGACAAACGCGAAGCGATAAAATATTTTTACGAAATACTCGATAGTTATAAAAAAGATTCAATTGATAATAAAATACGAAAAATTCAAATCCTTCATAAAACGGCTCTCCTTTTAGAAGCGCTGGGAAGATACGGCGAAGCGTTGAACAACTGTAATACCGTGTTGGGAATGAATAACTTAAATGAGTACGAATTGGAGATGCTGGACGGAAGATTGACAAAAGTGGAACTATTAAAGGAAAAATTGGTCAAATTGATTAAAAACAAGTGATTTTGCTTGATTTTTAATCATTATTAACATTATTTTAAGTATGGCTAATAAATCGGTAGATAAAAAAAAATTACTCAACAATTTGCTGGAAATCTGCAGACGTAATTTAAAGAACGCGGATGAAGATAAAATAATAAAAGCATTTAAGTTGAGCGCCGAAGCGCATAGCAATCACTTCCGCGTTTCCGGCGAGCCGTATATTGTTCACCCTGTTGAAGTGGCTCAAATAATAGCCGAGGAAATACCTCTCGATGATATTTCGGTTGTCGCCGCCCTGCTCCATGATGTTGTAGAAGACACAGACTATGAATTGGATTTCATCAAAAAGGAATTCGGCGAGGAAGTTGCGGAAATTGTTAACGGCGTAACAAAAATTAGCGGAGTCTTCAAAGGGCGGGATATTACCCAAGCGGAAAATTACCGAAAAATGCTCCTATCAATGGTAAAAGACATTCGTGTTATTCTTGTTAAGTTTGCCGATAGGCTTCATAATATGCGTACTCTGGAATTTATGGCTCTCGAAAAACAGAGAAGAATCGCAAAAGAAACTCTTGAAATTTATGCTCCCTTTGTGCACCGGTTTGGATTGGGAAAAGTGAAATGGGAATTGGAAGACCTGGCGTTCAAATTTTTGAACAAACAGGCGTACGAAGAAATAGCGGAGAAAATTAAAGAAAAAAGAAGAGAGAGGGAAGGTTACATCAAGAGGTTTATTAAGCCGGTTGTTGATAAGTTAGACGGCATCGGGCTGAAATACGACATTACAGGGCGTCCGAAACACCTCTACAGCATATACCGTAAGATGATAAAACGAAATACAACATTCGACCAAATATACGACCTATTTGCTATTAGAATAATTCTGGAAGAAGACGATCCGCACAAATGTTTTTACGTGCTCGGCGTTGTGAACGAAATGTATAAACCGATTCCGGATAGGTTCAAAGATTATATTTCCATCCCGAAGAAAAATAATTATCAATCGCTCCATACAACCGTGGTGGGCCCCGACGGAAAACTCGTGGAAGTACAGATAAGAACCCAAAAGATGCATGAAATTGCAGAAAAGGGAGTTGCCGCGCATTGGAGATATAAAGAAGGTGATTTTAATAAAGAGCAGGACATTGAAGATTGGGTAAATTGGGTGAGGGATGTTTTTGACAGCTCATCAAAAGACGAAGCAACCAAAGAATTGATTGATTCATTCAAGCTTAATCTTTATCAGGATGAAATTTATGTTTTTACTCCCGGAGGCGATTTAAAAAGAATGCCTATTAATTCAACTCCGGTTGATTTTGCTTATCAGGTGCATACGAAAGTCGGTTATCATTGCATCGGAGCAAAGGTAAACGGAAAAATAGTTCCTTTGAATAACGTGCTCCATAGCGGGGATCAAGTTGAAATATTGACTTCTAAAAATCAGCATCCGAATCCTAGCTGGCTGGAGTTCCTTCAAACTCACAAAGCAAAAGAGAATGTGAGGAAATATATTAACCGCGAGGAAGAAAAATTAGCCGAAGAAGGAAAGGTTAAATGGGACAAAAAAATCAAAAAAATGAAACTTTCCTTCTCCAACGACGATGTCCTTAAATTAGCGATAAAATTAAAATTTGACAACTCGAAAGAATTCTACAAGGCAGTTTCCAAAGATTTGATCAATATCGATGAGATTCTAAATCCCCCGATTGAAAAAGACGAGGAGCAAGATAACACTCTCGGATTCGACAAATTTATAAAATATGCGCGAAATGCCGCAGGCGGAGTGATTGTAGAAGGGGAGCACAAGGGGATTATTTATAAATACGCCAAATGCTGCAACCCTATTCCCGGCGATCCGATCATAGGTTTTATTACTATCGGCGAAGGGATCAAAATTCATCGAAAGGATTGCCGGAATCTTCTGAATATGCTGGAAAAAAATGAAGACCGGCTCGTTCCGGTCGCATGGCCTATAAGGGAAGATTATATGTTTGTCGCGGGAATTCTTGTTAAGGGCGAGGACAAACCGGGTATTTTAAACGAAATTTCATCTTCCATTACAAATTATAAGGATACAAATATTAAATCGGTTAATATTTCCTCCCACGATTCGATTTTTGAAGGTTCCGTGAGCGTTTATGTGAGAGACATCGGACATTTAAACCGATTGATTGACAGGTTAAAAAAGACGCCCGGAATTTTCAGCGCGGAAAGGTTCGATAATTAACATGGAAAAAAAAAGAATTCTATCAATTGATTACGGAGCAAAGCGGGTGGGGATTGCCGTTTCCGATCCTTTCAATATTTTCGCCATACCGATAACCACACTTGACAATAATCAGTTGCTTATTGAAAATATAAAAAAAATAATCGAAGAAAAATCGATAGGAAAAATTATTCTGGGCTATCCGCTTAAGGAAAACGGCGAACGTTCTTCTTCGACCGATTTAATTGAGAAATTTCTGAAAGTTTTGAAAAAAAGTATCGATTTGGAAATAGAACTTGTGGACGAACGCTACTCTTCGGAGATAGCCAAGGAGCAGATGATTCAAAGCATTGCATCAAGAAAGAAGAGAAGGGACAAAAAGGCTGTCGATATGCGCGCCGCGGCGGTAATATTAAAGGACTATTTAGAAAGCGGCGAATAGAATTATTTTTTTTATTCAGATAAAAATGTAAGATTTTGATTGACATTCTTAGCTATATAGATTATTTTCGAGAGGAATTTTAACTAAATTTGGGAGCATTTTTATGACTTTAGACGCTTTAGGGATGATTGAGACCAAAGGGCTGGTCGGTTCTATAGAAGCAGCCGACGCAATGGTTAAAGCAGCCAAAGTAGAACTTCTTGGTAAAGAAACTATTGGCGGCGGTTACGTTACGGTAATGGTTCGCGGAGATGTGGGAGCAGTTAAAGCCGCGACTGACGCCGGCGCGGCAGCGGCGCAGAGAGTAGGCGAGTTGGTTTCCGTTCACGTTATTCCGCGCCCTCATTCGGATGTTGAGCTGATTCTGCCCAAAAGACAAAAATAACTCTATCTGATTTATGAAATTAGCATTAGGTCTTATAGAAACCAAAGGGCTTGTCGGAGCTATAGAAGCAGCCGACGCGATGGTTAAAGCGGCTCAAGTTAAACTCATCGCAAAGGAAAAAGTTACCGGAGCAATGATTAATATACAAATTGTCGGAGAAGTTGCGGCTGTTAAATCCGCTGTTGACGCCGGCGCGGCTGCGGCGCAGAGAGTAGGCGAGTTAGTTTCGGCTCATGTAATTCCGCGACCGGACGATCAGATGGATAAAATTATTTCCTTTGGAACCGAGAAAGACGAAGAAATTGTAGAAGAACCCCTCGAGGAAGCGGCGGAAAAACCTCCGGTGAAAGAATTGCAGTCCGAAGCCGCCGAAACTAAAACGGTTGAAACCGAAATAGAAGATGCTGAGGAAGTTCAAACTGAAATTGAGGATGTAAAGGAAACTGAGTTAAAAACCGATATAGAAGAAGTTTCTGAAATTGAGGAAGAAAGCGAAACTTTAATTCCCGACGAAGTAAAAGAATCGGAACAAAGATTGTTTAGTTCGGAAATACCTTTGCAGGAAGAATTAGAAAAACTTAACGTACATCAATTGAGACATCTGGCTCGCTCTTTCGAAAATTTCCCGATCAAAGGAAGGGAAATATCGAAAGCTAACCGTGGAACATTGATTGATTATTTTAATTCAATGAGATAATATTATTTGATCCGAATAACCCCACATTCCGTGGGGTTTTTTTATATTTAGGCATGAAAAAGAAAATTTTAACCATTTCGCTGGTATCTGTTTTTTCGATCATTCTTTGGATTTTCGTTTCCCTATCCAACGAGTATTTCACAACGATTAATCTGCAGTTGAAATTTGTCGATATTCCCAAAGGATATATGATAACCGAGAAATCTTCCGAAGGAATTACGCTCAGTTTGAAAGGACAAGGCTGGCTGCTGGCGCAGATTACTTTCGGCAGAGATCCGAAGTTTGAAATTAATGTAAAAAATAAAAAAGGAAAGCAATCCGAATTGGTTAGAAATTCGCTTCCTCTGAATTCATGGCTTTCTTCTTCTCTGCAAATAACTGAAATTTCGCCTAATATTTTGACGTTCAATATTGAGAAATTATATGAAAAGAAAGTTAAGGTAAACCCCGATGTATCCCTCGCTCCAAAAGAGGGATTCGGAATTGTTTCGAATGTTGAGATTGAGCCGGATTCGGTTCTGATGAGAGGACCAAAAAATAAATTGGAGGGTCTGAAATTTGTTACCACGGAGAATACTTCGTTTACTAATCTTGACACAGATTTAATGTCGGATATTCGAATATCAAAAATCAACGATATTCAAATAATTCCCGGTATTGTTAAAGTAACCGCGAATGTGCAGAAGATAGTCGATAAGCACATTGACGGAGTAGTTGTTAGTAAAAGGAATGTTCCCCGCAACCAGCAATTGGAAATTATTCCAACGTCAATTCAGGTTGTTTTGAGGGGGGGCATAAATAAATTGGCTGCTGTAAAAAGTACTGATATTACCGCGTACGTTGATTTTATGCAGGCTTTGAAGGACACACTGGGCGCTATTAAACCCGTAGTGAAGTCGATTGAATTCACCGAGGTGCTTTCGATTAAACCGAATAGATTAAAATATATAATAAAAAAATACTGATTATGTTTATTACGTTTGAAGGATTGGATTTTTGCGGTAAATCTACTCAAGTGGAATTGCTGAGAGATTACTTGGAAAACCGTGGCGAAAAAGTTATTGTTTTACGCGAACCCGGAGGTACGAATATTTCGGAAAAAGTGAGAGATATTTTATTGGACAAAAAAAATTCCGAGATGGTTTTTCAAACGGAACTTCTTCTTTTTTCCGCCAGCAGAGCGCAGTTGGTTAGAGAGACGATTTTGCCCAAACTTGCCGAGGGATACTACGTTATTTCCGATAGATTTCATGATTCGACTATCGCTTACCAAGGGTTCGGCAGAGGATTGGGAATTGATTTTATCATAGACCTGCAGAATTTCGTAATAGACGGCGCGCAGCCGGATATAACATTTTATATCGATCTAACTCTCGAGGAAATATCGAAGCGTAAGGGAAATATGAAATCTTTAACTCTGGATAGAATTGAAAGGTCTAAAGACGAATTTTACCGGAAAGTGAGAGAAGGATATTTGCATCTTTGCGGAACTCAAAAACGGTTCGTGAAGTTGAATGGTATGCAATCGATTGATTCGCTGCATAATGTTATTATTGATGAATTGAAAAGAAAGGCTTAAAATGAAAAAGTATAAAATAGGAATGCTCATACTGCTGATTTTTGCCGTATCGGGATTTGTGACAAGCGACGCGGATATTTATTTAAGAATAAATAAAAGCATTGAAACATTCGGGAAAGTTTACCGCGAAATAACCCTGAATTATGTTGACGAGGTAAATCCCGAAGAATTTATGTTAGCCGGAATTAAAGGTATGCTCGGCTCTCTCGACCCGTACACTGTTTATATTGACGAATCGAGAAAAAAAGATTTGGATATAATGACCCAAGGGAAATACGGCGGAATAGGCGCTACCGTTGGAATAAGAGACGACGAGGTAACCATTGTCGATCTGCTCGAAGGTTATTCCGCTCAAAGGCAGGGTATGAGGATTGGCGATGTTATTGTAAAAGTGGACAGCATGAACATAACGAAAAACAGTTATTCCAAACTCGGATTGTATCTTAAAAGGGAACCCGGAACTGAAATTAAAGTAACTGTCCGGAGAGAAACAGAACCCGACTTAATAGAATTCAATTTAGTCTCGGAGGAAGTTGAAATCAAAAATGTTATTTACTATTCTTTTTTCCCGGAGAACAGTTCAAACGCATATATTAAGTTAAGCGGATTTTCAAGAACGGCAGGCGAGGAAGTAAAAAATGCAATATTCGATTTGAGCGGAAAAAGAAAAATAGAATCTATCGTTCTCGATTTACGCGGGAATCCCGGCGGATTGCTTGACGCGGCTATTGACGTTTGCGAAAAATTCCTTGCAAAGGACGCTGTGATTGTTTCGGTTAAAGGAAGGGACGATACTAAAAAACAGTTTTATTATTCCCACGAGGAACCGGTTGCCGGAAATAAAAAATTAGTAGTATTAATCAATGGTAATTCGGCTTCCGCTTCCGAAATTGTTGCCGGAGCTATTCAAGACCACGACAGGGGGATAATCCTGGGGGATAAATCGTTCGGTAAAGGATTGGTACAGACTATAGTTCCGCTCAATTTTAATACAAGCTTAAAACTGACAACCGCCAGGTACTATACTCCAAGCGGAAGGTGTATTCAGAAAATCGACTATTCCGAAATTTCCGATGTATTTTCGGACCACTCAAAGAAAGACTTCGGAGAATTTACAACCGATCATAATAGAAAAGTTATAGCCGGAGGAGGAATTATTCCGGATACATTGGTAACAAACCGTACCGGCTCTTCGCTTTTAAATCAATTGCTCGCGCGGGGTTATTTTTTCAAATTCGCCACTAATTATTATAATTCCCGAAAACCCGGTAATCTTGAAGAGCTAAATGACAGTGAATTGTTTTCGGAATTCATTAAATTTCTAAAATCTGAAAACTTTATTTTTAAGAGTAAAACCGAACAATTGATTTCCAAATTGCGGAAAACGGTTAACGAAGAGTTTGTTTCTAATGGATTGGCGGAAAGTTTGAATTCCATTAATTCGAAAGTTGAGGAACTTAAAAATACCGAACTCGAAAGAAATGAAAAGAAGATTATCATTGAAATCAGGAAAGAACTTGCCGCTCGTATTTTCGGTCGCAAAGGCAGAATAAAGGAATCGTTGAAAAACGACATTCAATTTAACGCAGCGTATTCCGTTTTAAAGAATGAAAAATTGTATTTTAAGTTGTTGAATTTCCGGTAGTATTGTACAGAGGAACTTATGAGATCAAATATTATAGTAGATAAAAATCCGTTGTTTGATAAATGTCCCGACTGCAGAGAACTTGGCGTGCTGCATAGATCGAGGGCGAGAAATACAAAAGAAAGAATAATTAAAAGCACAACGTTCTTTAAACTTTACCGATGTAAAAAGTGCGGCTGGAGGGGATACCGTTCAACTTTAACTATTACGAGGCAGTCGGTTAAAGTACTTTTCTATTATTTATTGTTGGCAGTATTTGTGGGATTCATAGTGCGTTTTGTTCTTACTAAGTTTATTCACTAAACTTAAGTTAAGACTGCGAGAGCTTCATCCTTCGATGAATAATTATCCAAATAGTAAACTTTAATATTGGTTCTATTTTTTACGAGCCAATTGAGGGAAATTTTTAACCGCTCCAGGTCTCTGTCGTCTAACTTTTGAAATATTTGAATTGTACCGTTATAATAATCTTCCAGCGCATCCATAAAGAGAGATTTATCGTCCATAAAAAAATCTTTTATTATCATCTTACCTTCAACAAGCAGCAAATATTCATTACCCGCGGCGGAATTAACATGAAGCAATACTTTAGCTTTATTAACCGGGCCATTAATTAACGCGGCTTTATTGAATTGTTCAAGCAGCAGATTCGCGGTATCTCTAATTCCGGCGGCTTCTTCGTAACGTTTTTCCGCCGATAGTTTTTTCATTTTGGTTAAAAGACGGTCAATAGCAATTTGATTTACGCCGGAGAGAAAGCTGTAAACTTTATTTAATTCATCGTTATATTCATCGTTTGAATTATTCTGTTCACACGGAGCGATGCACCTTTTAATATCGTAAAGATAGCATTTTTTCTTTTTTGCG
>CAYNUJ010000098.1:9890-11409 GCA_964400095.1 uncultured Melioribacteraceae bacterium | reverse complement strand
TCGAGTAATTTGATTTTCAGCTCTTCAGGTAATTTGGTTTTGGCGAATGATTTCTTATCAACCGCAACGTGGACGGTTTTGGCAATAATACATGTTTCCCCGCCGCGCAGCAGTTTGTAGGTGAGTTCAAAAGAAGATTCTTTAACTACGCTGGCGAAAACATTAATCACGATTTCCTCTCCGGCGGATAAGGGACTAAAATAATCGGCTTCGGAGTGAATTATAGGGAGCAGAACGGAATCATCAAAGAAAAAATTCCTTACATCGGAAATGTCTGACAAAAATTCCTCGTAGCATTTATGAGCGATTTTAAAAATATTTGCGTAAAATAGTATTCCGGCGGGATCGCAATCGTAAAAATAAATTTTATCTTTTAAAGTGAACATGAAATTCAACTCAATATGTTTCAATATTTTGTTAATTTTACCGGAGTAAATATACAAATATAGGAGCGAAGATTTTGGGATTTTTGATAGCGGTTACCGTAATATTATTTGTTATTCTGTCGGCTAATTATTTTATGTCGCGAATGATGAAAATAAAAGAAGGAGATGAAATTGACGCCTCTTCCATGCCCGCTGAAATTGCCGGCGCGTTTAAAGAAGCAAAAACTCTCCTTTATTTTTTCTCTCCTGCCTGCGCAAAATGCAGGAGCCAGGAGAAAATTTTCGAACAGATGAAAGAGAAATTTAATCATATTATTAAAATTGACGCTACCAAGGACCGGGCTACTTCGAATTACTTCGGAATTAAAGGTACGCCGACAATGATACTTTTAAAAAGAAATAACATTGCCGGAATAATGATAGGCGTTCAAAACGAAAAAACATTACTGAGTAAAATTGAGAATCTATAAATTATTTCCCGCCGTAATGCTTTCATTTATTATCTTCGGCTCGCTGTGCGCTCAGGACGGAAAGGTTACGGTTAAAAACACATATTACAGAAACGGTAAATTAAAATCTTCGGGTGAATTTGTAAACGGCAAACTTTCCGGTTTCTACAAAGAATATTATGAAGACGGAAGTCTATGGAAAGAATGGCAATTTGTTGACGGCAAGGAAGAAGGAATATCCACTTGGTATTTCAGAAACGGCTCAATCAGCATGATGTGGAATTACGCAAACGGAAAGCTGGAGGATATTTCCAAATGGTTTTATCAAACGGGCGAACTTTGGGCGGAAGCGAATTATCATAACGGATTGCAGAACGGGTTCACCACAGTTTACTACAGAAGCGGCGCGGTACAAGGAATTTGGGCTTATACCGAAGGGAAACTGAACGGTTTATCCAAAATATTTTTCGAAAACGGAAGAGTCGAGGTCGAAAAGAATTTCGTTAACGGCGAACTCAACGGAGTTAGCCGCGTTTATTACGATTTCGGTCAGCTTGCTTTGGAAGCAAATTATAAAAACGGCAAGCTCGACGGCGTTTCGTATCTCTATTATCAGGACGGTTCCACTAAAGTAATAGACACATACAAAAGCGGACAGTTAGTTAAGAGAATCCGCTACGACGA
>CAYNUJ010000098.1:0-9790 GCA_964400095.1 uncultured Melioribacteraceae bacterium | reverse complement strand
AAGTAATAGACACATACAAAAGCGGACAGTTAGTTAAGAGAATCCGCTACGACGAAGTGGGAAATTTCGATAAAGTTGAAGAAAACTTTAACAATTATTACGATCAGGGCACAATCTCTTCTGAGCTTCATTTCAAAGAAGGACTTAAGGAAGGAAGAATCACAAATTATTATGTAAGCGGATACGTTAAAGAGATACTTAATTACCGTTCGGATCTGCTGGACAGCGCTTGCCTTTATTATTACGACGGCGGACTTCTGGCGCGTTCAACCGATTACGTAATGGGCATTAAAGAAGGAAATGAAAAAAATTACAATTCAAAAGGAATTCTGATTGAAGATAATAACTACCTCAACGGAAAATTCGACGGCTACGTGAAACGTTATTTTGATACGGGTGAAATTAAAGTTTCGCTGATTTACAGAAACAATTTATTCGACGGAAACCAGAAACATTATTACAAAAACGGGAATTTAATGTCGGAGGAAAATTTTATCGACGGATCAAGGGAAGGCATTACAAAATTTTATTATCCGAACGGATTTCTGTCGGACTTTCTAATTTACAAAAATAATCTGCTTAACGGAAAATGCATTAGCTATCACACAAACGGCAGATTAAAACGGGAAGCAATTTACGTAAACGGATTGGCGAAAAGCGAAAAATTATACGATGAAAACGGGAATATCATTCGGAAGAAGGTTGCCCTTACTCGCTGATTTTAATCAAAACCGAGCCGTTAATTTTTAATCCGAGCGATTTTGCTCTTTCGTGCCAGCGGGCGTCTGTTGTTTTTCCGGGCATTTCGGCATCAATTTTAACCGCTTTCCCGTTAACTAATTTTATCAGTTCCGGAGAAAAATAATTCCACATGCCGTCAGCCAATTTCGTTTCGGCATATTCGATTATAAATATTTTATCCGAAAAGTATTTTGCCGTTAAAATCCTTCCGTCTGCGGCGGAAAAAGACTCGATTAATTCGCCGCTCGTTCGGTTAAAAAGTTTTACTTCCCTATTGGTATAGCCGAGAAGCATTTCATCATCCGCGGAAAATTCGGCGGAAGTAAAATATTCCGTTAAAGCATTCATCTTCTTTCCCTCGGCGTTATAAATATAAGTCATACCGGCAATTCCGTTTTCGACGGAATTGTAAGCTGAAACAGCAAAATAATTTCCGGTTTCGGACGCCGCGATCACCCCGATCAGCCTTTCGGGTAATAGTATTTTTTTAGCCGCTCCGCCGTTATACGAAACGAGATAAATTTCACTCGCTTCAAACGAAGGGTCGGATAACCCGGCGACAATTTTATCATTTAGGATATCAAAAAAGAGAGAGCGTTCATATTCAATGGAGGGCGAACCGGTTAGGAAAACTTTTGTTTGTAGAGTTCTTGTTCTGTCGAAAATTTCTATCGAGGCGTCAATGGCGTTTGCAATAATAAGATTCCCTTTGTCGTCGCATTTAGCCTGACCGAACGGAATATCGTAATCGTACTTTTTAATAATTGAATAAATCACAGAATCTCCGCGCTCTACGCTATATTCGATTTCCGCTTTACCGCCTGATTTAATCGCGCCTTTTATCAAACGCGTTTCAACGGTAAAATTTTGCGCGGAAATAAATTCCGATAAGATGAAAATTAAAACGATAAACATTCGCATATCAGCGCCTCACTTAACTAACGTCATTTTAATAGTTCGCGTAAATCTGCCCGCGGTCAATCTTCCGAAATAAACGCCCGATGAATACTGCCCGGCGTTCCAGTTTAACTTATACTTCCCGGCGGAAAGTTTTCCATTTATTAGAACGTCGATTCTTTGTCCGAGAGAATTATAAATTTCAAACTTTACTTCCGATGCTTTCGGGATGTAGAATGAAATTTCAGTTGAAGGATTAAACGGATTTGGAAAATTATTCAAAAGCTGATAACTCATCGGTTTCGATAAATTCTCATTAACGGTAGAAATTAATCCGAAGAAATCCGCAGCCCGCCCCAGAAGTTCTACTATTTGAGATACAGAACCCATTGATTCGACGGCATAAGAAACATAAACAACGGCTCCGGGGTTCGCGCCGTTTCCGAAAACTCCTTTGTACGCAACGCCCGCGTGACGATTAGTAATTAAATCTTCTCTTGTTTGATTATAATTGAGAATTACCGTCGAGCCGTCGTTAGCGTCAATATCGTCCGGCCAGTCCTCTTTGTACGATTCTCCGAAGCTGAGAGACAGCCCTTCGAAAACCGTTCCGTTCGCTCCGGATATTCTTGTCATTGATGTATTGCCGTCGTAAACAAATTCAGCTTTCAGATAATGGCGGTAAAAAAGGGAATCGGAAGCTTCGCTGTATTGATGAATCCTATCCAAATCCCACCCTATTTCGGAACCGGTAACAAAGAGATTACCGCCGGATTCAAGATATTCAATTATTTTACTCTGCTCATCCGCCGTAAACGTATTGTTCTCGGTCGATTCGTCTCCGCAGAACCACAATACCATATCGTAGTTGTCCAATTGTACGCTCCCGCCGCTGACCGCTTCGTTTGAACTTGATGAAACTACGGAACTGTCGAGTATTGTGAAAGCGATAAAATATTTTGTGTTGAATGAATGTGTCGGTTCTTTCCAACTTCCGGAACCGCCGTATCGGTCGAAGCCGTCAACTATTAATATTTTCGGATATGAATTCCCATTTGTAAAAGAAGACCTGGAGTAAATATCGCTCAGTTCGCTTTCGTTGCCGGCGGAATCGACCGCGGTTAAATAGAAAAAATATACTTCGCTGTCAGTCGGATTCATAAATTCAGCAGGAGATTCAAACTCGTAACTTTCAATTTTATTTGTCAGCATATTTTCATCGGCGGCTAATTTCCAATTCTGCAGAAGCGTATTCCCCGTATAATACAAACGGTATCCCGCTATGTCAGGCTCCTTATTCTGCGAATAAATTACTCTAACGGATTTACGATTGTTGTAATTTTCAACGGCAAGCAATTCCGGTCTGCCCGGCGGCACCACATCGTTACGCGTAATAGAAATGGGGAAATATTTTTTCACATGGTTCCCACGCGTGTCTTCGCTGAATATTTCCAGAAGATAATCTCCTTCGTCAATTAATCCGGTGTCAAAATAATTTTTATTTACGCTTCTGCTGCTGTTAATATATTCGGAGCCTTTTCCGTTTGTGATAATATAAACGGGATTACTCAATGTTGCGGTTCCGGCTAAAAATACTCTATGCACATCGCCGTTGTAGGGCTTTCTGAAAAATATGTACCGGACGCCGGAATCGGGCGGTTCGTAAACAACGGCTGAGGTGTCCGCGCTCCAAACTCTATAACCGATTATATAAGTTCCGTTATTTTTATGAATTGACGACGTGCCGTTTTGTTCTTCGATTTTAATAATAATGTCGAGTTTATTTGAAAGTCCGCCGGGCGGCAGATTAAATTCGGTTCCCGCTAATCTGAACCGCAATGTATTGGAATGAATGATCGGCGGAAAAGTATCGTTGTAAGGAGTTACTCCCCCGCCTTCCCTCAGGTTATTAATTTCAACCGCGTAATTATTTACGTCGCCGACTAATTCCCTTTCGATAAGATGTACGTGTCCCATCCCGGAATATATATAACCGATAACGTCAACGCCTTTGCGTACTTGCTGTCCCGCGAATAAACTTGGGTTGGGCGAAATATGCAGATAAGTCAAACGTTTCCACTTCCCGCCGATTTGAGTTTTAACGCTAACGTAATTATTTGAGCCGTTACTGTTCGCTATGGAATGCACTATTCCGTCGATTCCCGAATATACGGGGTTCCCGTCCGGTTCGCCAATATCCACCGCGTTATGGAAATGGTCCGCAGAACCGGTATTCCTAAACTCGGCAAACGTGCCGTTAATTCCGTGACTGGAATTCAAAGGCGTAACGGGCCACTGATATTTTACCGTATCCGTTTGCGCCTGCAAAGTAATAATAAAACATAAACAAAAAAACGAGGTTGATATTTTCATTTAAACCTGAAATTATACATTAACATTTTTGAATTTAATTGTAAATTTTGTGCCTTTATCCTTCTCCGATTCAATTTGAATTTCGGCATTATTCAAATCGACGTAGCTTTTGGCTAAACTTAATCCAAGCCCTATGCCCTCATACGTTCTCGAATAACCGGCGTCCTCCTGCGAAAAAGGTTTGAATATATTAGGCAGATAGCTTTTGTCAATCCCAATTCCGGTATCCTGAACCGAAATTATTAAGTAATTATCATCGGAATCGATGATCAGTTCAACCTTTCCCTTTTCCGTATAAATTAAAGAGTTCTTCACAATATTTTTTATCATTAAAAGAACTGTATTTTTATCTCCCCTAATAAATCCGTTTTCGCAGCTATTCTTTACGCTAAATATCAAACTTTTTCGTCTGGCTTCGTCTTTCCAAATAAGATCCCAAATATTCATTAGTTCGTTAGCAAGATTGAACAATTCAAACTTCGGCTCATAACTTCCGGCGGAAAAATCGGATTGATTCAAAATCGATTCAATCGTATCTATCAGCCTGTCTTTTCCTTTATCGATAGTAGATAAATAATTCAGTTCTGTCTCGCTCAGCTTTCCTCTGAGAGAATCTTTAAGCAATCCAATGAAACTATTTATATAATGAAGCGGCGTGCGAACCTCGTGCGACATTTGGGCTAAGAAATTCTGCTTCATCTTTTCCGCTCTTTCCGCCGCCTGCTTTGCCTCTATAATCTTCTCTTCATACATAACGCGTTCCGTAATATCCCGGAGTACGGCAAGCAGAGTGTTTTCGTCGTATTTAATAATTCTCATCTCAAAATGTTTTCGCCCCGCCGGCGTTTCGACGGAATAGTCCAATTTTTGCTTCGGCGAAAACGGCACATTCATAAGCATATCCCTCAAAGTATTTTTTAATTCCTCCGGAAGAAGCGCAACAATATTTTTTCCGGGTAAATTATCAACATCGTATATGCCTTTAAGCACAGTCTCATTCCTAATTTCATGAATTGTACCGAGATAAGATATTTCAAAAATCGGGTCGGCAATTGAATTAAGCAAGTTTTGTAATTTTTTTTCGTTTAATTCCAAATTGCGGTAAGCAGTTTTGGAACTTGTAATATCTTCAATAACTCCTTCGTAATATAGAGATTTCCCGTTTGAGTCTTTTACCAATCTCGCGCTTTCGCGCACATATATTTCGGATCCGTCTTTTCGAGTAAGCTTTGTTTCGAAAGCTTTCAAAAAACCGTTTTTCTCTATTTTCTCCTTAAAAGCATCGCGGTCGAACCCTGAATATAATTCGCCCGCTTTAATATGCAGGTTTCTAATTCCTTCAAACGAACCGAACCCGAGCATTTCCGCAAACGCTTGATTCGCAATTTCAATTTTACCGTCGGGAGTCGATCTATAAATTCCTACAGTATTGTTTTCAAATAAACTTTTATACCTCTGTTCGCTTTCCTTAAGCGCCTCTCTCTGCTTGTGAGCTTCCGTAATATCCTTAACCGTCCCGATGGAATATAATGTACCCATAAGATTCAAAACCGATACATGCAAATTAACCATTTTCTTTTCGCCGGACTTATGCGTCAAATTAATCACATATTGATTTGGCACTTTTTCTCCCCTGCGGCGTCTCTGATATCTGTCGTTGGTTATTTCCCGCGAATCTTCCGAAACTAAATTGATATAATCAGAGCCGATTAATTCTTCGGTTGTATATCCGACAATATCGGCAAACGCTTTGTTAACTAACGTAAATTTATCATCGGCAATCATAAAAAGTCCGTCCTGCAAATTTTCTATCACACTTCGGTATAATTTTTCCGCTTCTTCCAAATCCCTTTTCGATTTAATTCCCGAAGTAATATCGTGAACAATTATAAAAACAGCTCCGCCGCTGTGAAGAGCCGAAAACGTCGAATAAATTTCTACAAATTTTGTTTCTCCTCCGGCAAGTTTGTGTTGAGCGACAATATAACTTTTCATTGTGCCGTCGTCGGATGTTATAGGAGAATATAACTCCTCTTTAAAAAGAGAGACAAAACTCATCCCTATTAGCTCGTTATGCGAATAGCCGTAAAATTCTTGAGCGGATTCATTAGCGTCAATAATTGTAAATGTCTGACTGTCTAACAGAAGAAGTATGGATCTATTTTTTAAGAAAAATTGGCTGAATCGTTCGGTGGATTCGAATAATTCTTTTTCTCTTGTTTTTAATTCGCGCTTCAAATTTTCAGAATATCTTGCGTTTAAGTAATATCTGATAATCAAAAACATTAATCCCACGAACAGAAGTATGCTAACCGCAACAAACCAAGTCCTTTCATAAAACGGTTTAAGAATAATAATTTGTCCGCTCGAAACTACCGGCGTTGTTCTTCCATAAATATCCACGGCTTTTATTTTAAATTTATAATCACCTGGCTGAAGTCCTGGATAATTAACAAAGGCATGTTTTTTATCTTGCAGTTTTGTCCAATATCTATTAGCTCCATCCAGTTTTATATAAAAAGTGTACGACTCGGGAAAAACAGTCGTATGAATTTCAAAATCAATTGATATATTATTTAAGTCATGTTCCATTGAATTGCTGATGTTCGGATTAAGCTCCGATTTATCCGCATATATTTTCGAGATAACAATTCTAGCGTATGTCGGCATGGGAAAACGGTCATATTCCCCTCTGAAAATTGTCAATCCGGTTTCGGTGCCGAATAAAACGCGTCCCAACGAATCGGCAAAAAAGGCGTCTCTATTAGCTTCCACGCCCGCAATGCCGTCGGAAGCTGTGTAGTGAATAAATTGAGATCCCGACCATCTATAAATGCCGTTGCCGGTGCCAAACCAGTAATCTTCTCTAACGTCTTTGCTTATAAAGTATGTCGGCTCCTCTATTTTAATTTCACCGTGCCGATAAAGTGTAAGAGAATCGTTTTCTATTAAATACATTCCTCCCGAAGTTCCTACCAACCGCCCGATTAAATTATCATGATAGAAGCAGTAAGTATTATTTCCTCTGCTCTCCGATGATTTATAAGCCGTCCATTCAATCAGATCTTCGCTGGAAAAAACACCGTTGGAAGTGCACAAATAATATTTTCCTTCATCAAAATAAATTCTTCTGAATGTTCTAACGCCTAACTTTTCTCTGTCGATAATTATCTTGGATCTGCCCTTTTTAATAGACATCAGATATCTTGCAGTCGCCGCCAATACTCTATTTTTCTCGTCGGGTAAAACCGATTGAACTCCGAAGATATTGTCCGCTAAATTTATTTTTTTTAGCGCTTTATCCTTGTTGAGTAAAAACAATCCTGAAACACCCGCCGCAATCCAAAATCTTCCGTCGGCGTCTTTTGTGATTTCGGCTATTCTCCCGTTCTTCATCATCTTCGGACGTATATGTTCTATAGAATAATCATTGATATTAAAGAAATCATATCCCCCGTTAGCGCCAAATATAAAAAGCGAATCATCAAATTGTTCAATCGCGGAAACATCGTCGATTCTCAATTTTGAATTTAGATCAAATGAAATAAAATCGAGAGAGGGAATTTCCGATAGACCGGCATATCTGCCGAACAAAATTGCTTTTTCTCTATCAACTAATATTTTATTAGTTCCGTCTTCAAGCAAACCGTTTTCTTCGCCGACCTGCAACAGCCTATTATCACGCACATCAAATAAATAGTTGGCTTTTATGCCGCCGATTAAAAGAATAAATCTATTATATCTTACTAAATTATAAGTGAAGCTTGTACCATCGATAATTTTACCGGTCTTTCCAATTTGCTGTTTTTTACTTCCTGTAGTTTTATAAAGACCCTTGTCGGTTAAAATGTATTCAGCTTCGACATTGTTTTTCTTAATAAGCGCCGTATAAATATTACTTTGTGATAAGGAATATTTGCTTGTAATTTCATTACTGAGAGTTAAATTTTCGTCTATTGTAACAATTCCTCCGTTCAAACAGACGAATATTTTATTTCCCGCACGGATCAATGAGTTTATTTCCAAAGAGGGAAGACCGTTTTGTCGATTAATTATTTCCCAATTTGAATTTCGATAAGCGATTATTCCAAAATTTCTAACCGCAACTACCGGAATATAAACGCTTCCGGCTTTCAGCAATGTAAAACCGGCTATAATGTGATTGTCGGTAAAATTGAAATTTGTAGAATCGAGATCGGACCAATTGTTGTTTGAATATTTATAAATTGTAAATCTTCTCAATCTCGGAACGCACCACACGGCACCGGTTTCGTCAATTTCAATCTGTACAAATTGTGGTTCGCCGAATTTTTGAGGCTTGTCTGCGGTAGTCCATTTTAATCCGTTGAAAAACGCTATATTGCCATCTGATGCAATCCATATCTGCCCCAGCGAATCCTGCTCAATGTCGGTAATAAAATTTCCCGGAAGCCTGTCTTCAATAGTAAATTTTTCAACTACATAATTCTGCGAAAATGTAGTTTCGCAAAAAACAAACAATAATATGCTTGTAATAATAGCTTTCATAAAGGATCGAATATTTTTGACAAACATATAAAAAAATCCGTTTAATTGTTTAGTTAATATAAGAAACCTTTGCGAAACTTCCCTTTGTCATAATTGAGCGGAGCGAAATATCTCGATTTTTAATAACATCGAGATTCTTCTCCCGACAAAAATCGTCGGGATCAGAATGACAATTTGTTAGTTATGCAAAGGTTTCTATAAGTTAAATTATTGAATTTCCACCGGAAGCAGTTTTGGTAAAGGATAATTTCACGCTGCGAGCTTAATAAGAATTCAATTATTTCCTATAACAGATAAAAGAGACACGTATAAAAAATCAATTATTTGCACGGATAAAACTTTCTCAGTAATTTTACACGTATATATAATCAACAAATTGGAAGCGTTATGAACTCTAAACTAACCTTAACAATTGAACGGACAATTATCGAAAGAGCTAAAAAGTATGCTAAACGGAAAGGACACAGTTTATCGGATATAATTGAGAATTATTTAAAAGCTATAACGAGAGATGAAGTCGAAAACGATATTGAGATTACTCCATTAATAAAATCATTGAGGGGTTCTTTCAAAGCGCCGGCGGATTTTGATTATAAAAAGGAATTGTCGAAAAGATTATCGGAAAAATACTTGTAACATGAATAACGTTCTCATAGATACGGATGTAATATTGGACAAACGAAATATTTAAAAGCGAGTAAAATAATTCTTGAAGAACCGTATAGATTGAATCGCCCGATTTTATATAAATTTACGAAACTCGCTGATTGTTTTTTTTACTTTTTAGTATTAGAAACCTTTACGAAACTTCCTTTTGTCATATTGAGCCCCGCTCTGCGGGACGAAATATCTCGATTTTTAATAACATCGAGATTCTTCTCCCGACAAAAATCGTCGGGATCAGAATGACATTTTGTTAGTTATTCAAAGGTTTCCATTAAAAATTTCCCTCAAAGCGCCGTTCCCTTCAACTCCAAATATTCCGCCGCTTTGGTTTTATCCGTTTTTCCCAGTTCGGTTCGCGGAAGTTTTGTAATAAACGCGATTCTTTTGGGAATTTTATAGCCCGCCAATTTTTCTTTTAGTTCTTTTTTCAGGTAAACTTTATCTAAACTTTTCTCCGATTCCATTAAAGCGCAAACCGCTTCTCCCCATTTATCGTCCGGTAAGCTGAAAATGTACGCGTCGGAAATACCGGGTATGGATTTAAGAACGGCTTCCACTTCCCTCGGATTAACATTTTCGCCTCCCG
>CAYNUJ010000097.1:0-11525 GCA_964400095.1 uncultured Melioribacteraceae bacterium | reverse complement strand
GGATGCGGTCCCACAACCGAGCCGATAATGTAATGTGTGTTTTCTACGTTTGTGACCCAATCCCGAATTGCTTCATTTGTCGCGTCTTTTAAGGTTTTGCTGCCCGATTCAACCGGAATAACTTCCGCGCCGAGCAGTTTCATTCGGAACACATTCAATGCCTGCCGCTTAACGTCCACCGCGCCCATATAAACTACGCATTTCATTCCGAACTTGGCGCAGACTGTCGCAGTGGCAACGCCGTGCTGTCCCGCTCCGGTTTCGGCAATTATTCTTTTTTTACCGAGATGCTTCGCAAGCAGAATTTGCCCCAAAGCGTTGTTCAATTTATGAGCGCCGGTGTGGCATAAATCTTCCCGCTTTAAGTATATCTTTGCTTTGCCGTAATGTCCGGTTAAACGTCCGGCGTGTGTAAGGGGAGTGGGACGCCCGTTGTAATTCTTCTGCAAATCGTTCAACTCGGCGATAAACTTATCGTCGTCTTTTAATATTAAGAACGCTTCTTCCAGTTCGGTTAACGCGTTCATCAAAGTTTCCGGCGTGAATTTTCCGCCGTACTTGCCGAATTTCCCCGCGCTGTCGGGTAAATCATATTTATTTTTCATTGTAACTAAATTCCTTATCAAATATCGGAGCCATTACTTTTATTTTATTCATCAATTGTTTGAGAGTTTCAATCGAAATCGTTTGATAGCCGTCCGACCACGCTTTATCCGGTTCGGTGTGAACTTCCAGCATCAGCCCGTCTGCGCCGGCTGCGATAGCGGCGAGACTCATAGCCGGGACTTTCGAACCGATTCCTATTCCGTGTGAGGGATCGACTATTACCGGCAGATGCGAGTGCGTTTTAATTACCGGAACGGCGTTCAAATCGAGCGTGTTCCTCGTCGAAGTTTCGAACGTGCGAATTCCTCTTTCGCAAAGTATCACGTTGTAATTATCGTAATTGGTTATATATTCTGCGCTTAAGAGCCAATCCTCAATCGAGGCCGACATACCTCTTTTCAAAAGAACCGGTTTGCCGGTCGCCCCCGCCTCTTCCAAAAGCGCGAAGTTCTGCATATTCCGCGCTCCTATCTGAAGCACGTCCGCAACTTGAGCGACGGCGTCGAGGTTCCTTTGGTTCAACACTTCGGTAACAATTTTAAGATCGAACTCCTTCTTGATGTCGTCCAAAATTTTCAAGCCTTCTTCCTTCAAGCCTTGAAACGAATAGGGGGAAGAGCGCGGTTTGTACGCTCCGCCGCGCATGAATTTCAAGCCGAGCTTTTTCAATTCCTCGGCTATTCCGAACATACTTTCCCTATCTTCAACCGAACAGGGCCCGGCGATAATATTCAATTCCTTCCCACCGATTGAAGCGCCGCCGAAATCGATTACCGTATCCTCCGGCTTCATCATTCTACTTACGAGTTTGTACTTTTTCGTAACCTTTATCACTTCATCAACTGAAGGCAGAACTTGGAAATCTTCCTTTATCAATTTGTCGGTCGGACCGGTTACTCCGATCGCCAACTGCTGCGAGCCGGGTATTTCGTGCGCCGCGCAGCCGAATTTTTCTATTTTCTTTTTTACTCTCTCAACGTCGCTCCGCGGCGTGTCGAGATTCATCATTATTAACATTGTGGTTCCTTATTTATAAATTTTATAAATTGCTTAGCGCTTTGAACTCACCCCCTAAAAATTATCATAATCAAGAGATCACGTTTTCCCCCCTATCTTTTCAAGAGAGGTGGCTAGGGGAGTGAGTTCAAAAATGAATAATTAATAATAAAGTTTATTTCATCACTTTGATAGTGAATTTACCCACCCCCTCGTTCCCCCTCCCTAATTTAGGGAGGGGGAAGAACGTAAACTATAGCTCTGCGTAATATCGCAAAGGGGATGGGTTAATAGTAGCCTTTGCGAGTCATATTGAGCGGAGCGAAATATCTCGATATTGAGTAACATTGAGATTCTTCTCCCGACAAAAATCGTCGGGATCAGAATGACAATTTGTCAGTTATTCTAAGGTTTCTAATAGATGATAAAATTTTACTTTTATCCACTACGGATAATAATATAAAAACCGTTTTGTGGCATAGGTTTATTTTTATAATAACCTTACCCAATTTTAGAACTCAATATTCAAAGAACAGTAATTATTTTATATTCATTAGATTTACTTTGTTAAAAAACTCTTTCAATTTCTTCGTACTCTTCCGTCCCGGTTCTTCTTCCACCGAAGACGACAAATCCACCGCGGCGGGATGAATCTTGTTATAAATCATTTCGATATTATCCGCGGATACTCCCCCGGCGAGAATTATTTTATTCGCGATTAATTCAGGTATTATCGACCAATCGAATGATTTGCCCATTCCGCCGTATTCTTTATCGTCGAACGCATCGAGTAAAACAAATCTTGCTTTTGTCTTCGCTATCGAATTAAAATTAAAATCGCTCGAAATTCTGTATGCTTTTATCGCCGGTAATTTAATTTGTAAAATCATTTCTTCGTTCTCGTCACCGTGAAGCTGCGCGTAACTTATTCCCGTTAATACGGCTATTCTATTAATCTCATCGGCGGTTTCGTTTACGAACACGCCTACAGTTGCAGTAAAAGGGGGCAGCTCCGAAATTATCTTTTTAGCTTCTTCCGGTTTTATGTATCTCTTGCTTTTTTCATAAAATACAAATCCGAGCGCGTCGGCGCCGAGTTCGCAGCAAAGCAAAGCGTCGTCGATATTTGTTATCCCGCATATTTTAACTTTCATTTCGGAGCCATGATTTTAATTCTTTCAATTTTTCTTTTCTATTCTTAGCTTTCATCAAAAATTCCCCGACGAGAACGCCGCTTATATTATTGCCTTTCAGCAGTTTAACGTCCTCTTCCGTTTTTATTCCGCTTTCGGAAATTACCGGTAAATTATCCGGCAGAAGTTTTCTCAATTTAACCGTTGTTTGCAAATTCACTTCGAATGTATGCAAGTTCCTATTGTTGATTCCGGCTATAATGGGTTTGCTTAAATGCAGTTTGCTTAATTGCTCTTCGCCGTGTAATTCCGTGAGTACGTCCAACCCCAATTCGAGCGCGGCGTCGGTTAAATCGTTCAACTGTATTTTAGAAAGGGCTTCGGAGATGAGCAGAATAATATCCGCGCCGTTTGCTTTTGCTTCGAGTATTTGATATTCGTCGATGATGAAATCTTTTCGAAGCAGCGGTATTTCTTTTATTCTGGCTATATCATTCAAGAATGAAATATCGCCTTTAAAAAATAATTTATCTGTAAGAACCGAAATTGCGTCGGCTCCGGCTGACATATATTCTTCGGCAATTTTCAGATGATTGAAATCCTCGAGCAGCAATCCTTTCGAAGGACTCGCTTTTTTAATTTCGGCGATAACTTTCATACCGCTATCCGAAAGTAGTTTCTCTCGGAACGATAAAGTATCGCTCTCCCAAAAAGGGAAATCGGAAAATGAAGAAAAAGTATATTTATTTCTCAATTCTTTTACTTCGTTCTTTTTTACTTGGAGGATTTCGGTTAAAAAATTCATGCCGCGTTATCTCCGAATTCTTTCAATGCGTTCAATTTATTCATTGCTTTGCCGCTTTTAATTACATCGATTGCCGCGCTGAAACATTCATTAATATCGTTGGAATAATCAGCGGCGTAAAGACCCAGCGCGGCGTTTGCGGCGGTAACATTCAATGCTGCTGAATCCTTCCCTTCAAAAATATCCAGCAATATTTTCGCGTTCGTTTCGGCGGAATCGCCTTTTATATCGGAAAGGAAAATAGTTTCAAGTCCTAAACTTGAAGGCGTAAGCTCGAATTCCCGCACGCCGTTCCCTTTTTTATATTCGAACACTTTTGTTGTTCCGGTCAATGTTATTTCGTCGTATCTGTCGTCGGTGCAAACGAAACAGACTTTCTCCATTTCCAAATATTCCGCTGCTTCCGCCATCAATCGAGCGGTTTTATTGTTGAACACGCCGATCACTTGTTTCTTCGTTCCGGCGGGATTTGTGAGCGGTCCTAAAATATTGAACGCGGTTTTTATACCGAGTTCCTTTCGAACCGGCGCGGCGTATTTCATTGCGGGGTGATAAAGAGGAGCGAACAAAAACGCTATTCCTACTTCCGCTAACGCTTGTGCGGATTGTTCTTTCGTTAATTCGATATTCACGCCGAGTTCTTTTAATACGTCCGCGCTGCCCGATTTGCTTGAAATGGAACGGTTGCCGTGTTTGGCAACGGGAATTCCCATTGCTGCAACTACAAAAGCCGCGGCGGTTGAAATATTGAACGTTCCCGATGAATCCCCGCCGGTTCCGCATACGTCGATTGGAGCTAATCCGTCAACGTAGATTTTTACGCTCTTATCTCGCATAGCTTTGGCAAAAGCGCCTATTTCTTCCGATGTTTCTCCCTTTATTTTAAGAGCCGTCAACGCCGCCGCAATTTGGGAGTTGTTCAATTTGCCTTCCATTATCGCGTTCATTAAAGAATACGCTTCGTCGAAGACTAAATCCTTGCCTTCAATCAGTTTGTTTAATAATTCTTTCATTATAACTCCAGCCAATTTTTAATTAAGCGATCGCCGCATTTCGTAAGAACCGATTCGGGGTGGAATTGTATTCCTTCAATAGGATATTCATTGTGTCGAACGCCCATTATAACGCCGTCTTCGGTTCTTGAAGTGATAGT
Source organism: uncultured Melioribacteraceae bacterium (assembly GCA_964400095.1). Lineage (GTDB taxonomy): Bacteria > Bacteroidota > Ignavibacteria > Ignavibacteriales > Melioribacteraceae > CAYNUJ01. The sequence continues at coordinate 6,832 of CAYNUJ010000097.1, read as the reverse complement.
TAATTCATCCGGCATAGTATCGGGATCGATTACCAATGAATGATACCGCGCCGCTTCGAAGTTCTGCTCGATATCTTTGTAAATTGTTTTTCCGTCGTGAATTATTTGCGATGATTTCCCGTGCATTAATTCGGGCGCGTAAGTTATTTTAGCTCCGAATGTGTGAGCTATCCCTTGATGCCCCAAACATACTCCGAGAACCGGCGTCGTTTTTCCCAAATATTTTATTACGTCCAACGAAATATTCGAATCCTCCGGCTTGCCCGGTCCGGGCGAAATTACGATTTTATCCGGATTTAGCTCTTCAATTTCATCGATTGAAATTTTGTCGTTTCTTTTTACTTCAATATCCTTAACGAATCTGCCGATTAACTGAACCAAGTTAAAAGTGAACGAATCGTAATTATCAATAACTAAAATCTTCATCAATAGCCTCGGCTTTTTTTAACGCGCTTTTAAGAACAGCGGATTTATTTTCAATTTCTTTTAATTCCAATTCAGGTTTACTGTCGGCTACAATTCCCGCTCCCGCTTGCCAGTAAATTTTATTCCCTTTTGCAAACAGTGTTCTTATGGCGATACACAAATCGAGATTGCCGCCGAAATCGATGTAGCCGATGGCGCCCGAATATATGTTTCGTTTTAGGGGTTCGTATTTATTTATTAGTTGAACCGCTTTGATCTTCGGCGCGCCGGAAACCGTTCCCGCCGGAAAACTCGCTTTCAAAGCGTCTATGCAATCGCAGCTATCTTTAAGCGTTCCTTCAACCCGGGAAACAATATGCATAACGTGCGAAAACTTGTGAACCTTAAAACTTTCGGTTACTTCGACGGTGTCGTAATCGCATACTCTGCCCAAATCGTTGCGCGCTAAATCGACGAGCATCGTATGTTCGGCAATCTCCTTCGGGTCTTCGAGCAGTTCCTTTTCCAGTGCGGCGTCTTCAATCTCGTCGGCGCCTCGTTTTCGCGTTCCGGCAATTGGAAGTATGGTGGCTTTTTTATCTGTTACTCGGAGCAAATCTTCAGGCGACGTGCCGATGATTTTCAGATCGTCTTCGAATTCCATGAAATACATATAAGGCGAAGGATTGATTATTCGCAGAGCGCGGTAAACGTTTATGGAATCGCCCTCGAATTCGGCTCCAAATCTTTTTGAAAGAACCAATTGAAAAACGTCCCCTTCGTAGATATGCTTTTTCGCGTCGCTTACCAATTGAATGAAATCGGAATCATCATCTTCGATGTTTATTTCATCGATGAATTTAAACTTAAGAGAATAGAGCGCGGCTTTTCTCAATTGTTTGTTGAAAGCGCGAATCTTTTCTTTTGCGGATTTATACGCCTCTTCGGGAGTGGGGAAGAGGTTAACGTTTACGTTGTGAATAATAATCAGTTTGTGTGAGAAGTGATCGAACGCAGCGATTGTATCGTACAATCCGAAATAAAATTCCGGCGCGTCGAACGCTTCTATGCCGTCGAATTCTATTACCGGCTCTATGTGGTTCATCGTTTCGAAACCGAAGTAACCGACCAATCCGCCGGTGAAAGCGGGTAAATCCGGCGCTTTCGGTTGATTGAAATCTTTAATAAAATTCTGAATGTAATCGGTGATGTTACCTTCTATCGTCTTTTCTTTGCCGGATTCCTTTACTGTTATCGAATGCCCTTTCCCGATTATTTTCAATTTGGGATTGCTTCCGATGAAAGAATAACGGGCGAGTCTGCCGATGCCTTCTACAGATTCGAGAAGGAAGGAATCGTTTTCCTTATCCCTAATATTCAAATAAGCCGATACGGGCGTAAAAAGATCCGCCGTGTATTTTTCATAAACGGGAATTAAATTATATTTTTTTGATAATTTTTTGAATTCATCGAATTCCATTTTTTCTCCGTATGAAATACTCTGTATGAAATACTCCATATAATAAAAAACCCTTCCCGGTTGCTCGAGAAGGGTTAATGCGAAAACATTATTTTAATTCAAACCGGGTGTATTGCTTTTATGTGAGCCAAGCCCACCAGAACCAAGTTGAGTTAAAATAATATTTTCTTTCTTTGATTTTCATCACAGTGCAAAAATAGATAGAAAAGGTCTTCGATGCAAGGCGGATATTTAATAATTCCGCCTATTTATGTATTTTATTATCTTTTGTCGATAAATTTAAATACAAATAAGCGAATTGATGATTTTAAGCCGAACATTCTAAAAGAAGATAGTAGATTGTAAAACTCGATTTATTAGATAATAATTCGTATATTTTTCTAAGGATAAATACAATATAATGTTCTTTTTATTTTTTGAAGATATTGTGTTTTCGGAGAAAGTATCCGAAAAAATAAATGTTAGAGACAATATGAAAAAAACAAATTTTATTATTATTCTTTTATTAACTTTTTTTAGCGCCAAGAATCTGATTTGCCAGCATACGGTAACTTATAGTGTAAAAATCTTTCATCCCGGAGATCAAACTTTCGAAGAAATAACTTCCGGTACATTTAATACCGGCGGTTCGTTTTCAATTCCCAGTTACAGTTTGGCAAATTACTCCGATTTGGAACCTTATCAAAGTCTTTATGATGTAGTCGCAACAGCGCCTTTCGGCATTCAACTTGAGGCGTTAACCGAAAACATCTCAATATCTCTAAATATGATAAGTTTTAATACAGAATCTCCCGGTCAATATTTCGATCCTAATTTGTTTTTGTTTATGCGAATAGATGTAGTAGGCGAAATATCCGGTACTCCTGATCCCGGGCAACCTTACCCTTTACAAAACGGTAAATTTGCTTTTCTTCGCCTGCCGGTAAATTCAAATTTAATTAACGTACTTTCATCCATCGGTACCGATACAAGTAATATTCAATTTGCCTACTACGCAAACGGAGCTTATGATCTGAACGGTATTAGTTATGTAAATACCGGTGATTTTATTGAGTGCAGGTTAACTCACTTCTCTAAATTCGGCGGAGGAAAGCACGGCGCTTTACCGGTTGAACTTACAGAATTCAAAGCGGTTCTAATAAACAGACGTGTAAATTTAAGCTGGAAAACCGCGACTGAAGTTAATAATTACGGTTTTGAAATTGAAAGGTCGCAATTTTTAAAAGATGACGCCGCGCCCCCTCCGGAAGAATGGGGGAAAATCGGGTTTGTATCCGGACATGGAAATAGTAATTCGCCGAAAGAATATTCTTTTAAAGATAATATTTCTGAATTACAGAACTTACCGCAGAACGAGTGCATTGGATATAGATTGAAGCAGATAGATTTTGACGGAAGTTACGAATATTCAAAAGTCGTCACGGTCAGTTTTGATAAACTCGTATGCGCGGAATTACGACAGAACTATCCAAATCCATTTAATCCGACTACGATAATCGAATACTCTGTCTTTTCAAATCCCAATTCGAAAGGATCATTCGTAAATCTATCCGTTTATAATGTGCTGGGCGAACTGGTTCGTACGCTTGTAAATGAATATAAGCAGGCGGGACGTTATTCGGTTGAATTTAATGCCGACGGACTCCCATCGGGAATATACTATTATAAACTTACTTCTGATTCGGAAATAATTGTAAAACAAATGGAACTGATAAAATAATTAAGCTTTAGGCACAGTGAAACAGAAAGAAGTTCCTTTGCCCAATTCGCTTTCAACCCAAATTTTGCCGTTGTTTTTTTCTACCATCTCTTTGCAGATAATCAAACCCAAGCCTGTACCTGTTTCGCCCTGAGTGCCTTTTGTTGTTAGGTGGGAATCTAACTTAAATAGTTTATTCTTATCATCGTCAGTCATCCCCACTCCGGTATCGGTGATGGTTATTTCAACCATATCGCTGCCGTGATCTTTAGTTGTAATAATTATGCTTCCGCTGTCTTTTGTAAACTTTAAAGCGTTATTTACAATATTACGAATAACAGTTTGTATCATGGATTTATCAACTTTAACGTATATCGAATTGTCAACGTTGTTAATTATCGAGATATTCTTTTCTTTAGCTCTAGCGGTAAGTATTTCCACCGACTCGTCAACCAGCGATTTGATTGGGACATTAATCGGTTCGAATTTTATCTGCCCTTTCTGCATATAAGCCCATTCAAGCAGATTGTGGAGCAGATTGAAAATTTTTCTCGCGCTTTCGTGGGACATGGAAATAAAACTCTTCAATTCATCCTTGTCAATTTCGTCAAAATCCTCCTTCATCAATTCTAAAAATCCGAGGAGAGTGCCGAACGGACTCTTCAAATCGTGAGCAATGATGGACATAAACCGGTCTTTTGTGGCGTTTAATTCTTTAAGCTCTTCTGAATACTCGCGGAGAGTTTCCTCATTCTCTTTCAAATTTGTTATATCTCGCGAAATTCCTACGAGACCGGTTATATTCCCGAAATCATCGTAAATCGGAACTTTTGTAGCCGAGTACCATTTTAGCGGTTTACCGGGACGTGAAATTTTTTCTTCTTGGTTGATAATCGGTCTGCCAGTTTTAAATATTTTCATTTCGTCGTTAAAACTTTTCAGCGCGCTCTCCTTATCAAAAAAATCGAAATCGGATTTACCGAGGGCTTCTTTTTCGTTAAGCGCTCCAAGAGCTTTAACCTGGGCTTTGTTTATTCTTATGAATTTGCAGTCTTTATCCTTAAAATAGATTGTATCGGGAATATTATCCATAAGCATATGTAGGAGATACCGCTCGTATTCAATCGCTTTTTCGGCTTTTTTCTGTTCCGTAATATCGCTGAAACTCCAGACTCTTCCTACAATATTGCCGTTTACAATTTGCGGCTGAGTATATCTCTCGAATATTCTTCCGTCTTTAAATTCAAGAATATCCCAAGCAGTTTCATCGGGAAGTTCATAGAGCATATTCAGTCTTCTTAAGAACGCTACCGGATCTTTTAACTGCTCGTGAAAAGAATTGATCAGATTGCTGTCGCTGCCTTCCTCAATTAAGTTTTCGGGAATTCTCCAAAGTTCTAAAAATTTACGGTTGTAAAGTCTTATTTTTCCGTCGGCGCCTATAACGAGAATACCGTCCGCTGTAGATTCCATTGTAGCTTTCAAAAGAGACAAAGATTCTTCAATTTCTGCTTCTGATTTTTTTCTTTCGATTGCCAGGGCAATTTGAGAGGAAACGTAAGCAAGTATATCTTTCGATGTTTCGTCGTAACGGATTTCTTTATCGTAACTCTGTACGGCAATAACGCCGATTGTTCTATCTTGAGTAATTAATGGCGCGCCGAGCCAATCAACGCTGAACTCTCCAATTATTTCGATTTCACCCTTGTCGGCTAATTCCATATAATTTTCTTTTGTTACGAGCAAAGGTTTTTCGTTTTTTAAAACATATTCGGTTAAGCCTTTTTTTAGTTTTCTCGGTTTCGGCGGCGGGTCGTATTTATCCACAAAATACGGAAAAGAAATCATCCCCGTTTTATCGTCGAATAAAGCTACGTAAAAATTCCTTGCGGGAATCAGTTTAGCCACCTGCTTATGCAGAATAGGATATAGTTCTTCCAATTTTATCGGTTTCAGCAGAGTTTCGGAGAGTTCGAAAAAAACGCTCTGAAGGTCTTCGAGTTTCTTTTTTTCAGAAATATTCAAACCGGAAAGTTGAATTCTGTAAATATGATCTTTTTTAATTATTGTTTTCTTGTAAACTGCGAACCAGAGCAGCTTTCCTTCTCCCGATCGGAGAGGAATTTCGAAGTAGGTAAAATATCCTGTTGTATTTGGGTCGGTTAAATCCCGCTTGATTTTTTCTCTAAATTCTTTTGGTATAAGCGAGAAAAAATCCCTCCCGAAAAGATCCTTTTCGTCGTATTTTAAAAGGAGAGAAAAAGTTTTATTCACGAAGATAAATTTCCAGACTGGATCAAGACGCATTATGAGTTCCGACGCATTTTCAACAATATTTTTATATCTTTCCTCGCTTGTTTTTAATTCGTACTGCGCTCGTTTAAGATCGTCAATGTCTTTTATAACCGCTTGTACATAATTATCGCCGAGGCTGGGTATTCGAGTTAATGTTACAAAAGCGTAAAATGTAGTCCCGACTTTCTTTTTAAATTGCCATTCGAAACTAACGGAATTTTCTTTCATCAGTTTCCTTCTGATTTCAACCGCTTTTTTTCTCGAGTCAACGCCGTCTTCCTGAATTTTCACCGAAAAATCGAAAGTAAATTTACCGAGAAATTCTTCCCGGCTTCGCTGGAATATTTTAAACGCTGTTGGGTTGGCGTCAACTATTTTCAGATTTTCCATAATTACTATGCCGTCGGAACTATTTTCAACAAGACTTTCCCATCTCATAGCGGCTTCGCGCAGAGTACTGTTCTCAGTTTCCAACACTTCCAAACGACTTTTCAGTAATTTAACATCATCCCCAATCTTTGAGTTGACATTCGCGTTATTTGGTTTGTCTTTTCCCATCAGTACATTATAAAAGGCATTTGAATCATAATGTTAAATTAAGTAAAAATTCTATAAAATTACATTTATTTTTTACCGTAATTAAATAGGATATTCTCTTGTTAAATAATTAGTGAAATACTAAGTTTACATTTATAAATCAAATAATATTTTTCATGTTAAACATTATTGTGTAAGGACTAAGTAATGGAGAATAAAAAATTCAATCCGTTTGAAATGGCTCAAGCTCAATTTGATAAAGTGGCGGATTTATTGGGATTAGATCAGCCGACGAGAGATTTATTAAGACAACCCTTGAGAGAATTTCAGTTTTCAATACCCGTTAGAATGGATGACGGAAATGTAAAAGTTTTTCGCGGATTTAGAGTGCAGCATAACGACGCCCGCGGTCCGTC
>CAYNUJ010000096.1:0-11612 GCA_964400095.1 uncultured Melioribacteraceae bacterium | reverse complement strand
CTTTGTGTATAATTCCTTGTTTTTTATGAATTTAAATTTTACTCTGAATCGCTGTCAACCGGATTACGGTCTAATTTATGTCCTGCGGCTTATTGCCGTCTCATTTATGGGACGGCTTTTGTTACTAAGTACTGAAAAGGGACTTTAGTCCCCAAAAAAGAATCAGCTTAAAGGAACAATCAGCTAATGTGGGGCTAAAGCCCGTATTCTTGTTGTTTCCCTCTATCGTCGGTTAAAACCGACGGAAATATTGCGAGGCGTTATCAAATCTTATTGTTTTCTTAAGAATTAATATATTCATTATAGGGGTCGTTTTTAATGCTTGCTTAAATCTCTCCATTATCAGCTGTTTTCCCCTTTCTTCATTTTATTTTGGAAAGCAAAGACTTTTTCACTTTTGTCAAAAGTTTTTCTATTTTAAAATTTGAAAGTAACGGATATAATCTTGATTTTAATATAGCTAAAATAAAAATTATTCTTTTTCATAAAAAAGGAGAATATTATGCCTACAACAAAAGAAAATTTATCAGAAGCCTTTTCCGGCGAAAGCCAGGCGAATCAAAAATACCGCGCGTTCGCGAAAAAAGCTGCCAAAGAAGGATTTGAGAATATTGCCAAACTATTCCGAACTACAGCAGAAGCCGAAAGGATACACGCCGAAGGTCATCTCGGTTCGTTAGACGGAATCGGTTCGACAGCCGAGAATTTACAAACAGCCATCGACGGCGAAACGTACGAATACACGGAAATGTACCCGCCGATGCTTGAACAAGCGGAGGCTGAAAACCACAAAGCAAAAAGAATGTTTAAGTGGGCTGTCTCAGCCGAAGCCGTTCACGCGAAACTTTATCAAATTGCGCTCGATGCGGCAATGAACGGAACGGACTTGGAGGAAAGCGAGTTTTATCTCTGCCCGGTCTGCGGTAATATTGAATTCGGCAAACCCGAAAACCCATGCTCAATTTGCGGTTTACCGGCGGATAAATTTGTTCAGATTGATTAATCGATAAAGATTATCCGGCTTATAGTCAGGTAATATTTTTCAACTGTGAGTTAAGCGCTTTTGATGAAAATAATGAAAGAATGTAAATATCATCCGATTTTAATCATAATAATTTGTTCAAATGTATTAATTGCCCAAAACAAAGATGTAAATTATGATCTTCGGATTAAAGCCAATGAAGCCTATCGTGAAGGTAGAATTTATGATTGTGTTTCTTTATTAAATGAGGCTTTGCACAAAGATACAACAGATGCATTAGCTTATTTCAATTTAGCGAACGCTTATTTATCGGTTCCTTATAAAGAAAGAGCAATCAAGAATTTTGAAAGAGCGTTAAAATATGATCCAACAATAAAAGACCTCATTCTAAATCAATTTTTTGTATATACCAACTATGAATCTACTTTACGAAAACACATTAGAATAATTGATATCATTTTATCATCTGAAACAGAGTCGGCAAATATTAAATTAGATAGTTTTTTCAATCAAGATTCACTAAAAATTGAACTAAAAAATTTAATTTGGGATAATTTTTCTATAGAGCATTATGTTGATTATTTAATTTGGTATCCAACTAATTTAGCGCAAAAAATGGCTGGAAACCCAAATGCGGTCATCAATAATTCAACAGAAATCTCAAATATTGAAGAAAGAATCGCCTTACTAAAAACAATAGATGAAATAAACCAAATATCAAAATCAAAAATAAAGTTAATTAATAACTATTTTAAATTGATTCTTAAATCTAACTCAGATGACAAAAATGTAAATACTGAAGAAATTTATTTAGACACTGAAATTGAAAGATTATTAAAACAACAAACACGTATTAATCTAGAAAATGAATACCGATATCTCAGCAATAATGATTTAAAAAAATTGATCAAGTTTTATAAATCGAATTTAGGTATTTGGCTTAATTCTTTGTCGATTAAAATTAGCAAAGATATAATTCAACAAAAGTTGAATGATTATTTTCTTACCGAAATCGCGCCAAACAAGTAAATCAACTGGTCTCCCCCTATAAGGCGAAACAAGCTATAATTTAAGCTGCATTTGTGTCGTTCTTAAGTTTTGTGAAACAAACAAACATTTCCGTTCGGCAGTGAAATAATAAATTGAATTGCGGCAACAGGCGATTGCGATAAAAGCACTACTAGCTTCAAACTTTGGCAGTGTACAATTGTGCGGCATTCAAGTGTTGGGGCGCCGGTTATTTGTCACGTCGTTAAGCGGATTATTTCTTCACTCCGATAAATCGAATAACCGCTCCTTTTCCCTCGTGTCCAAGCCCCTCGTCCAAATTGATGATCTCCTTGCCGAATTTAACAAAATCAAGATCGATAAAATCTTCGACTAATTCGTCCATAGAATATAGCAGCTCGGGAATTTTTGGTCCGCCGGAGTTATATTTTAACTGATCTTTTTCAAAGGCTTCAAAAATAAACTCACCTCCGGGTTTTAACGCAGAGATCAATTTTTTATGAACTACCGTTCTCAATTCTGGGGGCAGGTGAATGTAGATATTTACTATTGCGTCATAAGCGCCTTCTTCAGGCTCAAATTCAGCCAAATCAATTATTGAATAATTTATTTGAACGCCGTTTTCGGACGCCAGACGCTCGGCTTTCTTTTTCCCCTCATCGCTGTAATCCACCGCGTCCACGTTCCAGCCGAGTTTCGCGGCGTAAACCGAGTTTCTTCCTTCGCCTTCGCCCACAAATAAAATTTTTCCGGGCGTTAATTCCGTAAGCGCTTCAGCCATAAAGGAGTTTGGCTTTTTACCGTAAATATAATTTTCCCCGCCGAATCTGTTATTCCACATATCTTTCATTTTAACCTCCCGAACAAGTGTTCGCGTTAAATCTTTCGGGCTTAGCCCGCAGGCAAATAAATCCCGAAAGAGCACATTTAATTGCTCTACAACACAAATTGCTTAAAAACTGCTTTAAAAAGAGAAAAGAACGAATTTCGGTAATTTCACACCGACCAGGAAAAGCGCCGCTAATTGGCAACATTTTGGCGGTGTGTGCAAAGCTTTACAACAGATTAAGTTAAAGATCAACCGCCTTCAAAGCTAACGACTGTTCGCAACGCCAAAGTCCGTTTGCTCCCAAAAGTTAAAAACAGCCGAAATAATGCAAAGTCTATTAAAAAGCGTCAATAAAATAAGCTTTTCCCCGAATATTGAAAAGCCGCTCAAAACTTGAACGGCTTTCAATATATGAATGAAAACAAATTACACTTTTAAAGTTTCGTCGCCCGGTTCCCAATCGCATGGAACGAGTTCGCCGGTTTGAAGAGCTTCGAGAACTCTAATTACTTCGTGAACGTTTCTTCCGACGGATAGATCGTTAACCGTTATATGACGAATTACGCCTTCCGGATCGACAATAAAAGTAGCTCTGTAAGCTATTTTTTCGTTGGCTTCCAATATTCCCAATTCTTCGGCAAGAGATTTTGAAGTATCCGCTAATAATGGAAAGCGAAGATCTCTTAATTCTTCGTGTGAATTTCTCCAAGCGAGATGGACAAATTCGCTGTCGGTGCTCGCGCCGATCAACATCGTGTTGCTGTTGTCGAATTCATCGAAATGTTTGTTGAACGACGATATTTCCGTCGGGCAGACAAAAGTAAAATCTTTCGGATACCAGAACATTACCATCCATTTGCCGTCTTTGAGATGGTAATCATTTGTGATTTCGGCAAATTCGTTGCCGTGCTCAAGAGAAACAGTCGCTAATTTTTTGAATTCAGGAAATTTCTGTCCTACTGTTAACATTTTATACCTCGTGTTTTTGTTATTATTCTTTGTTATTATGGTTAGTAAAATATAACTCGCCAAACTATAAATCAAATTGATTATATTTATAATTCAATAAATAAAAGCTATATCATGAATCTATCGCAGTTGAAATATATCATCGAAGTAAAGAATAAGAAAAATTTTGCCCGTGCGGCTGATCGCTGTTTTGTGACTCAGCCGACGCTCAGCATGCAGATAAAGAAACTGGAAAATGAGTTAGGGGCGCTAATATTCGACCGCAGCCGGCAGCCGGTTATACCTACGCACGTCGGAGAAAAAATAATTGAACAGGCGCGGAATATTCTTCGCGAAGTTGAAAGAATTGACGAAATAATTATAGAAGAAAAAGGAGAGTTAATAGGCGAATTCAGACTCGGCATAATACCTACAATCGCCCCATATTTACTGCCTCTGTTTTTGGAAAAATTCGTTAACCGTTATCCTAAGATCAACCTTGTCGTGGACGAAAGCAACACATCCGAGATTATTGAAAATTTACGCCGTGGAGATTTGGACGCCGGAGTTTTGGCGACTCCGCTTAAATTGGACGATATAAAAGAGTCGGTTCTTTATTATGAGCCGTTTACGGCTTATGTCGCGCGTCAACATCCTTTTTATCACAAAAAAACGATTAAAAGCAGCGAACTTGTTCTCGGCGATATTTGGCTGCTTAAAGACGGACACTGTTTCAGAGACCATATTATTAAACTTTGTGAATCCTACGGGAAAAAGGAGAATAAAAAAACTCTGCCGGTTTATTTTGAGGGCGGCTCTCTCGAAACGCTGATGAAGCTGGTAGAGAATAATTACGGAATGACTTTGCTGCCGTATCTTGCTTCGCTGCAGTTAAGCGAAGAAAAAAGAGAATTGAATAGGAATTTCGAAAATCCGGCGCCTTACAGGGAAATAAGCGTTGTTTATCATCGCTCGCACTTAAAAAAGAAAATAATTGAAGAATTAAAAAGCGAAATTGTTTCAAGCTTGCCGCAAGGAATTGGATCGGAGAAGCCGGGTTCGGTAATTGAGTGGAAATAATGAAGTAATTCATTTTTTCATGCATTAATTTTAGAGTGTGAATATATTTTTAAAGGACGATAATGATGAAAACAGAAAAGATAATTATTGTTGGCGACAGAGTTTTAATTAAGCCGGCAGATAAGACGGATAAAACGAACAGCGGATTGTATTTGCCGCCGAATGTAACGGAGAAGGAAAAAGTTCAATCGGGATATGTAATTAAAACAGGACCGGGTTTCCCGATTGCTAATCCGGCTGACGAGAGCGAACAATGGAAACAGGAAAAGGGAGCGAAATACATTCCGCTTCAAGCAAAGGAAGGCGATTACGCTCTATTTATGAAAAAGGATTCCGTTGAAATTGAACTCGACGGCGAAAAAATGGTAATTGTGCCGCAGCATGCTATTTTACTGCTGCAAAGAGACGAAGAACTTTTCGATTAGGGAGAAAAGATTGATTAGAAGTTTTTTTGATTAAGGAACCTTATCTCTCTTTTAACGGTAAGCGAGAATCGGTGAATATTTGAAAAACCCATGTAAGAAAAACGGAACATCAAATATTATATTAATCATTTTGTGAACGAATAACGGCGGCGATCCGCCGATTTTTAACGCGCAACGAATTATTTAATTAAAGAAAACCATGAAGAAGATACTTCTATTTTTAATATTGACATATTCCGCTGTCGGCGCTCAAGCGAAGCTGCTGATTTATATGGATCTGAATCAAACGGATCACTTGAAAGCATACGGCATTACTTTCAACGCTTTGAAGGAGGGCTATAAAGCGGACTGGCTTCTAAATTACAGAGGGGGTTCTTTTATGATTGATTATTCGGATAAATTAGCCGCCAAATGCAGATTGAAAGGAGTGTCGTTTGAAAAATTGAACGGAGAGCAGGTTGTGGATATTTACGCTTATGTTCAAAGCGACCAGGTAAATATGGATGTTATTCGTCTTGAAAAAGCTCCCCAAATTGCCGTTTATGTTCCGCCCGGATTCCAGCCTTGGGACGACGCGGTAACTATGGCATTCGAATATGCGGAAGTTAAATACGATAAAATTTGGATAGACGAAATACTCGACGGAAAGCTGAACGATTACGACTGGCTGCATCTTCATCACGAAGATTTTACCGGACAATACGGAAAATTTTACGCGAGTTTCCGCGGTTCTCAATGGTATATGGAACAGCAGGCGCTATTCGAAAAAGAAGCGAAAAAAACCGGATTCAAAAAAGTTTCGGAAATGGAAAAAGCGGTTGCATTGGAAATACGAAATTTTATATCGCGCGGCGGATTTTTATTTGCCATGTGTTCCGCGGCGGATACTTACGATATAGCGCTTTCGGCGCTTAACGTTGATATAGTTGATAAAATGTACGACGGCGACGCGCCCGACCCGGACGCACAGAAAAAACTGAATTACGAAAACACTCTGGCTTTTGAAAATTTTAAGCTGGAAATGAATCCGCTCGTTTATGAATACAGCGACATTGATATTCAGCCGACTGAAATAGGAAATTCGGATAACGATTATTTTACGCTGTTTGACTTTTCGGCAAAATACGATCCGGTTCCGACTATGCTTACGCAGGATCATGTTAATGTAGTGCGCGGATTTATGGGGCAGACTACAATGTTCCGCAAGGAGCTGATAAAAAAATCGGCGGTTATTTTAGCCGAAAGAGAAGGAACTAATCAAGTGAAATATATTCACGGTAATTTCGGCAGAGGGACATATACATTTTACGGCGGGCACGACCCGGAGGACTACCGTCATGCGGTAGGAGATCCTCCGACAGATTTGAGTTTATTTAAAAATTCTCCGGGATACAGATTAATATTAAATAATATACTTTATCCGGCGGCGAAAAAAAAGAAACAAAAAACCTAAATTTAGAATCTTAATATTTTCGATTACATCTGATATAACGGAGAAAATTATGAGCAATGTATTTTTAAGAGATAAAGAAAAAAATATTAAAGTCGGGAAGATTGTGTGCGTTGGACGGAATTACGCAAAACATGCCGCGGAACTTGGAAACGAGGTTCCGGAATTTCCGATTATTTTTTTGAAACCCCCGTCGGTAATGATCCGCTCTGGCGAGGCGGTTTATTATCCCGATTATTCGGATAATATGCACTATGAAACGGAATTGGTTCTTTTGATTGGCGGATATATAAAGAACGCCGACGATAAAAGCGCGGCTGCTTCAATAGCGGGTTACGGCGTTGGATTAGATATGACTCTCCGCGATTTACAGAATAAATTCCGCGCCGAGGGGAATCCGTGGACGTTAGCTAAAGTATTCGACGGCTCGGCGGTTGTTTCTGATTTTATATCCAGGCATAGTCACACATTGAATTTAGAAGCGAGAATAACGCTCAAACAAAACGGAGTATTAAAACAAAACTCTCAATTGAAAGAAATGATTTTTAACCCCGCCGAAATCGTTAAATATATTTCCCACAGAATGGCTCTGGAAGAAGGAGATTTAATATTCACCGGAACTCCGGAAGGCGTTGGGAAAGTTGAACGCGGAGATACGCTGGAAGGAAAAATTAACGGGATCGGGACAATTCAAACAGAAATAAAATAGCGAGGTAAACAGATGAAAAAATTAATCACAATAATTTTCGTCGTTCTATTTACGACCGCGGGATGCGCGCAGCAGAAAGAAATGAAAACAATGACTGTTGCCGAACTTCAGCAGAAGATGAAATCGGATTCTACTCTTGTAGTTCTCGATGTTAGAACTCCTCCGGAATTATCCGGCGAGTTGGGACATATTGACGGAGTTATTAATATTCCCGTTCAAGTTTTAGACGAAAGAATCAATGAATTGGAAAAATATAAAGACAGAAACATTGCGGTTATCTGCCGGTCTGGACACAGATCTAAGATAGCAACGGAAATATTGCTGAAAAACGGATACAAAGCAATTAACGTGCTCGGAGGGATGAGAGCATACAGCCAACTTAAAAAATAGTATTAGCCGGTTTTCATTATCCGGCGTTAATAATTAAATTTACGCCGGATAAATACTGGAAAAATTATGAAAACAAAATTATTCTTCTTTATTCTTCTTGCAACCGTCTTTGCATCATGCGGCGGGGATAATTCGGAAGAGACACAGGCGGAAGTTCCGAAGAGCCGCATTAAAATTATCGCCGCATATAAATTGGAACTTCCCGAACCGAGCGGAATAGCTTTCGATAAATCCGACTCCACGCTTTGGATTGTAAGCGATGCAAACAGCACGGTATATAAAACCGATTTATCCGGCAAAGTGATTTCGTCTTTTAAAGTGGACGGAGAAGATCTCGAAGGCGTTTCAATATTGCAGCACAGTTATATTGCGGTGGTTTTGGAACGCGCTCGCGAAGTTCTTTATTTATTCAAATCCGGCAAACTCCGTTCCCGCAAAAAATTACGCATTCCGAATAATTTTTTGAATAACGGACTCGAAGGAATTAGTTACTCAAATAAGAACCACCAATTCTATATTGTTAACGAAAAAAATCCAAAACTCCTTATGGGTTATAGCGACTCGATGCAGGAATTATTTAGGGATACACTGCGCTATGCGGGCGATATTTCCGGGGTTTGTTACGACGATTCGACAGAAATGCTGTGGCTTATAAGCGACGAGAGTTCTTCCCTTTATCTGTTAAATAAAGAACGCCAATTAATCGGCGCGTTCCCGCTGGGAATGAAACAACTCGAAGGAGTGGCGTTCGACCCCGACGCGAGAAGGCTTTATATTGTGAGCGATTTGGAAGAGACGCTCTATGTTTACGAACTTATCGGCGAACCGGATCTGTCGAAACCGATTGAAATAATTAAGCGAAAGGGCGGTTCCGGAGAAAAGATAGAGAAGTAATTATCGTATCTTTAGAAACTATGAGGAGGATTAATCTTAATCAATCATGATGATCTGCGTTCCTATCATTTTATAATACTGTAATAGCGTTACAGATTCTTCTCCCGACTTCGTCGTCGGGATCAGAATAACCCCAAGAGGAAATTTTCTGTCAGCTTCGTTTTCGCTCTAAAAATCGAAAACCATTTTCATTAGGACAATTTCATTTTTATATTTGCTCAATCAATCTAATTTTTAAGAGGAAAACAATGACAAAAAAAATCATTCCGTTATTAATGCTGTTAGCGGCGCTGGCTTTCAGCGGATGTTCAAAACACGATTTCAGCGAGAAATTTTCATACGAACCGTCAAAACCGATACAAGCGTCGAATGTGACGGTTCTTTACAATGCGAAGGGAACGCCTTTAGACGACGCGGAAAAAATATACGCGGTCGCATATAATTTTAACGATGAGTTGTTATTGGTTGATGAATATGAAATGAAGCGCGAAGGAGAGGGCTGGACGGTGGAATTCAAAACCGCAGCCGACGCCGAAGGAATATTGCTCAAGTTTACCGACGGCGATGAAATTACGGATAATAACGATAAAAACGGTTATCTGATTGAACTTTATCAAGGCGACGGAAGCAAATTTCCGGGAATTAAAGCGGGATTAGCCGCGGCTTATGCAGGCTGGATTAGATCTCTGAATATCGATCCGGATAGAGAGAAAGCATTCAAAATGTTTAACGATGCGTTTGCCCAGGATTCATCGATTGTTAGAGAGTATATAATTTCCTATGTGCGTCTTTCGGCGAGAACGGGAGATAATCCATTAATGCAAATAAAAACCGCTCTAGAATATTTGGAAAAGTTTGATAATCTGAACGAAAACGAACTCGCGCTTTTGGCGGAATGGTTCGGTAAAATGCCGGAAGACAAAAAAGCGGAAAAATATAAAAATCTTTCCCTCGAAAAATATCCCAAAGGGATAGTCGCGCAGAAAGAACTTTTCAATAAATTCAAAAAATCAGACGATATTGACGAACAGTTGAATTTAATTCATGAATTTAAATCGAATTTTGAAAACGACCGTTATTTGGAAGGAATGACATTTGATGTTCTTCGCAAATGTCTAAATGAAAAAAAATTCGATTTGGCTCTTATGATTATTCAGCACGGCGGAGAAGATTTGCATCCGTATTATTTCGGTTATGCGGTATCCAAAATGATGGACGCCGGTTATGATCGGGATAAAATAAAAAATGTTCTGGAACTCGGAATTAAAAAAGCGCAGGGCGAAGTGAGCAAACCGGATTCGGAAAAACCGGAAACGGTTTCTTTAAGAGAATGGCGCCAGGAAAACAGTTATTACCTCGGCACAATTTACAACGAATATGCTAAATTGATGATTGAAGAAGGCGATAAGTCCGCCGCTCTTGAAGCTTATAAGAATGCCGTTGAAATGACTAAAGACTTTTATTCAAATCCCGAAACAAATGAGGGATACGCCTCCATTCTCGTTGAGTTAGGCAAAGAAGCTGAAGCAATTCCCTTTATTGAAGAATTGGTTAAGAACGGCGAGGCTTCGGCTAAATTAAAAGAGTTGCTGAAGACCAGCTACATTAAAACCAAAGGCGGCGAGGAGGGCTACGATAATTACCTCGCCAGGCTTCAAGGCGTTGCAAACGCGGAGCTGATAAAGAAACTTAAAAAGGAGAAAATTGAAGAGGACGCTCCCGATTTTACTCTTAATGATCTCGATGGACAAAGCGTTACGTTGTCTTCGCTTAAAGGGAAAACGGTTATTGTGGATTTCTGGGCAACGTGGTGCGGTCCGTGTAAAAAATCATTTCCGGGAATGAAAAAAATCGTCGAAAAATTCAGCGGGGACGATAACGTTAAGTTTCTTTTTGTCAACACATGGGAAAGCGTTCCGAATAAAAAAGAGAACGCGAAAAAATTTATTACCGAAAACAATTACCCTTTCCGCGTGCTATTGGATACGGAAAATGAAATTGTCGGGAAATTCAAAGTACAGGGAATACCAACGAAATTCATCATCGATAAAAACGGCAAGATCAGATTTAAATCCGTTGGTTTTGCTGGAACCGACGACGCGCTTGTGGACGAATTAAGTGCAATGATCGCAATGATTCAGTAAAATAAGTTTTCAGAGGGAGGCTCATTTCGGGTCTCCTCCTAAAATTTAAAACACAGCTATGTTAGATCCACAAATAAAGCGCCGGTTATTTTTTTAAGATCTTCCGGCGGAAGAAATATCTGCATCCCTCTGATACCCGCGCTCACATAAATTTTATCGAACAATTGCGCAGTTTCGTCGATGAACGTAGGGAACGATTTTTTCATTCCAAGCGGGGAACAGCCTCCACGGATATAACCCGTCAGGGGAAGTAATTCTTTTACTTTTATTAATTCCACTTTTTTGTGTCCGGTGGATTTTGCGGCTTTCTTTAAATTCAGTTCGGTATTGCCTGGAATGCAGAAAACTGAAATATTCTTTCCGTCGCAGCGGGCTACAAGCGTTTTAAATACGCTTTCGCGTACCGCTCCAATTTTATCTGCAAGACTTACCGCGTCGAGATTGTTTTCGTCAACTTCATACTCAACAAGTTGAAATGAGATTGATTCTCGTTCCAATATTCTCACCGCGTTAGTTTTTTTCATTGAGTATCTCTGCGCTGTTTTGGAAATTGATATTCGCTTTCAATTTGTTAAACCGAAACTATGCATTAGAAACGAGAAAAACTGAGTCAAATAGTCTTAACATAATAAAATAAAAGGGTTTAACCCCGACTTATATTTTCTTGGTTTGAACCAAGACGGTTTATAGACATTGAGGTTCAAACCTTAGTCCCGATAAATCAGCAATTTATTAGGATATATTTATTTGACT
>CAYNUJ010000095.1:0-11750 GCA_964400095.1 uncultured Melioribacteraceae bacterium | reverse complement strand
GATTATTACCGCTGGATAGACGACGACCGGCTGGTTTACGCTAAGGATATTAAAGGCGACGATAACTATCATTTGTTTTTAGTCTCGCGCAGCGGAAAAGTTGAAAAGGATATTACGCCTTACGAAAACACGAGAGCGATATTTGCTCGCAAATACGACGCCGAACCCAATACAATTATTGTGGCTATGAACTTGAGGGATAAATCGTTATTCGACATTTATAAATTAAACATCGAAACGGGAAAGAAAAAACTCCTTGAAAAAAATCCGGGGAATGTTTCGTCGTGGATAATAGATAAATCCGGCAATGTTCGTCTTGCCATACAATCGAACGGTGTAAATCAGACGGTTCTATATAAAAAGAAAAAATCCAATGAATTTATTTCCCTGTTAACAACGGATTTTCGAGAAGAGTTTGTACCTTTGAGGTTTTCAGCCGACGAAAAGTATATTTACGCTATTTCGAATATCGGCAGGGATAAATCTGCGTTCGTTAAATACGACCCCGAGAGCAACAGGGAAGTGGAGGTAATTTTCTCTCATCCGGAAGTGGACGTAACTAAGGTTATATTTTCCGAAAAAGACGACACGCCTATAGCAGCCCGATATGTTACATGGAAAAGACATTATAAATTTTTCAAACCGGAATGGAATGAAGTGGATAAACTAATCAGAAGAGAACTTCCTCAATATGATTATAAAATTCTCAGCCGCAGCGAAGATGAAAAATTAACGCTCATCAGAACATATTCCGATAAAACTATCGGCAGCTATTATCTCGTAAACATCAAGAATTTAAGCTTAAAGAAAATAGCGAATATCAGTCCGTGGCTTAACGAAGAATTTATGGCAAGACAGGAACCGATACGTTTCGAAGCTCGAGACGGCGTTCTGCTGAACGGATATCTGACTCTTCCGAAAAATAAAGAACCGAAAAATCTTCCGGTTGTGATTAACGTCCACGGCGGACCTTGGTACAGAAGTCAGTGGGGATTTGATCACATACATCAATTTTTTGCGAATCGCGGTTACGCCGTGCTTGACGTTAATTACCGGGGTTCGTCGGGTTACGGAAAGAAATTTTTTGAAGCCGGATTTAAAGAATGGGGCGGTAAAATTCAAGACGATATAACTGACGGCACTAATTGGCTGATAGAGCAGGGAATTGCCGATAAAAATAGAATTGCGATTTTCGGTTATTCTTTCGGCGGGTATTCGGCTTTAATGGGCGCGGCATTGCGCCCGGGACTTTACGCATGCGCTGTGGATTACTCCGGTTTGGTGGATCTCCAAAAGCTTTATTCAGCTATCCCGGTTTATTACAAACCGTTCCTTGAGATGATGTACGAAATGATCGGAGACCCGGTAAAAGACGCGGAATTACTAAAAAGTTTTTCTCCTATTTATCTCACGGATAAATTTGTTAAACCTGTGTTTGTGGCTCAAGGCGCGTTGGATACAAAAGTTAAAAAAGAGGATGTCGATAAATTTGTTGAAGCTCTTCGGAAAAACAATGTGGACGTTGAGTATTTAGTAATGAAAAACGAACGGCATTCTTTTGACGATGAAAAGGATAGAATTGAACTATTCAATAAAATTGAGAAATTTATAAATACCCATACCGCCCCAAAAGGTTTATAGCGGCTTTCATTTTTGTAAAGATGGGTATCCGGCGATTTTCTATCCGGAATAAAACTTTATTCCTTTCCCCTTAATTATTCAATATAAACAGCGGTTCCATAGACTAATATTTCCGCGGCGCTTTGCATAATGTAGCTTGTGGAAAACCTGCAGTTAACCACGGCGTTTGCCCCTAGTTCTTCGGCTTGAGCCGCCATTCTATCCAGCGCCTGTTCCCTCGATTCGGCAAGAAGTTTAGTGTATTCTTCAATTTCTCCGCCGAGAAGATTTTTAAATAACGCAAGAATATCTTTACCGATATTTCTGGCTCTAATTGTGTTTCCTTCAACAATCCCGAAAGTTTTTTTAATTTCTTTCCCGGTTATCGACGGAGTAGTGGAAATTATCATCGCTGAATCTCCTTATATTTATCGTGTTTTGTTTTAAACAGCTTTTCTCTTAAAAGAGAAACAAATAAAATTACAAAACCTATAACAAAGATCGAAATGCCTATCTTTACTATTAATGGAGTTGTAGTGTCGTTAATAAAATTATTAAGCGCCGTTATCGCGCTGTATGAAAGAAGAATAATAGCGCCAATGGAAACTATAATCCAGCCGACGCCCCTTTCAATCTTGTTGTAAATTCCAAGCCAGTAACGGTCCCAAACTTCCTTTTCCGGGTTTTTGAGTTTCATTTTATGAAGAACCTCCTTTACGCGTTTTTGCTCTTCCAATTCATCTTTCAATTCGGGATATTGATTCAGCAGTTCGTCCAGTTCAGCGGATTCGGACTTGTTTAATTTGCCGGAAAGGTATTTCTCGTTTAAATAAATAAATCGTTCATTCATAATTCATACCCCTTTAATTTCTTTCCAAGTTTTTTCCGGGCATAGAATAAACGAGACATAACAGTTCCTTCCGGTATTCCGAGCATTTCAGAAATTTCCACATACGAATATCCTTGAAACTCTCGTAATACAATTATCTCTCTATCGTCGCGGCTTAGCTCGTTCAGGGCGCGATTCATTAAATCTCTCAATTCCGATTTCTCCGCGGTATAACCGGGATCAAATTCTTTTCGACTGTTTTCGGTCTCAATAACCGTATCGAGAGAAACGAATTTTTTATTATCCCTGATGAAATTAAAACAGAGATTTCGAAGAATAGTATAATACCAAGTAAAAAACTTTTTTGTCCGATCGAAGTTATTAAAATTCTTATACGCTTTAACAAACGCTAATTGCGATACTTCCAGAGCGTCGTCATGCGAACCGAGAATACCCAGCGCAGCAAAGTATCCCCTCCGCATATTTTTCTTGACAATCATTTCAAACTCATCTTTTTCTTTTTTCGACAGCATCTTTTTTTTCACTTTAATTATTGTACACCTTAAATTGCAATTTATTCAATTCGGGCAATAGAATATCTATTTTCAGAAGCATTCATTGGTTTTAAAATACTTATTTTTAGTTTCTAATTTAAAATAATTTGCAGTTAATAAATGAAAGAATTTAAATACTCCCTTTTCTCAAGAATAGTATATAGATACTCAAATTTAGTTTTGTCTTCAATGCTTCTTATTTCGGCTTTAATTTCTGCAGGGGGAATGGTTGAAAATTGGAAATATGTTTTTCCTCTGTTCGTACACATCATTCTGCTATTTGTGCTCAACAGATTTTATTTCAGAGTTTACAAATATTATCCTTTTCAAATTCTGGTGGATAACGAAAAAATGATTTGTAAAGATTTTATGAACAGAAGAAAAATATTGAAGATAAACTATTCCGAAATAATATCAATCAAGGGCGGAGTTTTTTCGGGCAATTCCATGCGTCCCGTTTATATTGAAACCTCCTCCGGTCAATTAATCGGAATAAATCAGCACATTAAAAATTTCAATCAATTGCTGACGATTATTCTGAGCAACATTCCCAAAGAACTTTACAGCGCGCTGCTGAAAAGTATGAAGGATCTTTCATCGGCGGAAAACCCCGGGAAAAATAAAAAAGCCCGCAGAAAGCGGGCATAAAAAAGGAAGCGTCAATTACTTTTTTGGTTTAGGCGGATATACAGAATCCTGCGCAGTTTTAGACACTTTAAATTTCACAACTTTTTTCGCGGGAATAGTAATTGTCTCGCCAGTTGCGGGATTGCGTCCTTTTCTTCTTTTACGCGATGCGACGAAAAGTTTTCCGAGACCCGGTATAGTAAAACCGGTTTTTGTTTGTTTGTAAGCTAACTGAACGAATTCATTTAAGAAATCGTTAGACGCTTTTTTGGTAGTGCCAAGTTTTTTTGAAAGATGATTTATAATATCACCTTTTGTCATTGGTTTTTTAGCCATAAGAATGACCCCTGTTTTTGTTAATATTAAATAAGTTTCGTACAAACGTACACCGATAAAATAAATGTTTTTTTAGTTATATCAAACAATTATTATAAAAAATCTCGCTCGGCGCAAAGGATTTATGCCGTCGTTATTGAGCAATATCAATTGCGTACCGCGCCGCCTTACATTAATGAATGAATTATTCCCTTTTATAGATTAGAACTAATATGTATTTTTGACAATATTTTTATAGGGTTTTATGGTCAAAAGAATTTTGCTTTTGTTTTGTTTTACTTTTATTGCGGCGGTTTTTCTTCCGGATGCAATTATTGCTCAAGAGGTATTTACGCAAAACGCGGACTCGCTTTCGCTTCATGACTCGTCCGCGGTTGTGAAATACGATACTCTCAGACCTTTGTTTGTGTCAAGGCGGGTTGCGCCAATAGAATTAGGCTCAATTGCGGATAAGCATTATTTTAACTTTAAAGATTATATTTATCTCGGGAACTGGTTTAACTATCTTCCCTTCGGTTATTTGCAGAATCCCGGAGTTCTCGGCGTTCCGGGTGAATTGAATTTATTTGGCGGCGGCAACGGAGAAGTATCGGCGCTGGTTGACGGAATTGATTTCGGCAACAGACTGGGCGCCGGGTTCGACGCTTATGAATTCCCAAGCGAAATAATAGACTCTATTGAAGTCTCGGACAACGCGAGCGGATTTTTATTTTCCAATTCAAACGATAACTCAACTGTTAATTTTATTACCCGCGATAAAATATCAATTAAACCCCTTACAAGAATAAGATACTATCAAGCTAAAACCGATGAAGCGTACGTTGACGCCCAGTTTAATATTTATCCGGCGAAACGTCTCAATCTTAGTATGGGAATAACCAACAGCAGCGTATTTTCAGATTATCCCAATTCGGAATACGGGAGTTGGAAAGGAAATATTAAAGCGCGGTATTTATATAACAACACGTTCAATTTTATTTTCAGTTACTACTACACAAAATTAAACTCGGAATTAAACGGCGGAATTGATTACGCTAAAATTATCGCGAAC
Source organism: uncultured Melioribacteraceae bacterium (assembly GCA_964400095.1). Taxonomy (GTDB): domain Bacteria; phylum Bacteroidota; class Ignavibacteria; order Ignavibacteriales; family Melioribacteraceae; genus CAYNUJ01. The sequence continues at coordinate 6,733 of CAYNUJ010000095.1, read as the reverse complement.
AATTCTGTTGCAGCCGCAGACAATATACTTTACAGCTCGTTCGAAGCCCCGGTTAATTTCACCGACCGCTATCAAAAAGTTACAAAAGACAAATTGATTTTCTCTTCGCTGATGAATTTAATTCCCGGTCACATCACGACCCTTGATTTTTATTACTTTGCGGGACTTAAAGAATTTCGGCAGAACGAAAAGCGTAAGACTTCGGAATATCCGTTTATAAAAGATAATAACCGTACCAAGACGCTCGGGGCGAAACTATCGCAGCAGTTGTCTTTTGCCGGGTTTAACCTTTCCACCGCCGCAAACATTGAAAGGAATAATTATAAGCTGCAGAATCTAAACGCGGAGAATAACTTCTCTTTGTATTCGTTATCCGCCGAACTGAGCAGAAATTATTACGGAAATTTAGAACACGCTGTTTTCGCGAAATATTTGAATTACGACGGGACGGGGTATTCGTCGTTGGGAACATCGTTTAATTACCGCTTAACTTATAACTTCTCAATTGCCGGAGGATATTCTTTTTCTCAGAGACCTTCCAAAGTTTTCGAGAGACTGCTCGCTAAAGGAAATCCGGCGCTGAGCGCGAATAACTTTTTTACCGGAATTAAATTCGCATCTTCATTCGGTCAATTTAATTTAAAATACTTTCGACAGATTGATAATAAATCGTCTTGGAATGTTATTGATAAATTTACCGACACATTAAAAACTCATTCCGTCAGCTCGGTTTTTTATTCTCAGAATAATCGGTCGGGAGTGAATTTATTCGGAACGTTAAAATTATGGAAAATATTGGTTGAGTATAACGCCTCTTATTATGCGGAGAGAAATGACGGCGGAATTAAATATTTGCCCGAATGGACGGCGGCAGGCGGAATTTATTTTGTCGATACTCTGTTTAACAGAAACCTTAAAATGAAAGCCGGTATAAATATATACGCGCAGGGAAAACAGTCATACAGAATTTATGATTATGAAAACATGCTTACGGCTTTTTATTATACGGATACGCAGGGGGCGTTGAATAAATTTTCGCAGTTCACCAAGGATTCGTACCAACTCGATATCTTCTTTTCCGGAATGATCCGCGACAGAGCAATTCTATATCTGGTTCTCGAAAACGTTACAGATAATAAATACTTCACGTCTCAATACTATCCGAGGAAGGGAATAAACTTCCGTTTCGGGTTTGCATGGGAGTTGTATAATTAATCACAGGGCTGAATAATTGCCTTGATATGCCTTTAATTATTGAGTATTTTTCAATCCAATTTTTTCCATCTTTATTTTACCGAGGTAACAATGCGCTTCAAGTTATTTTTGATTTTATGCTTAACATATATTGTGACGAACGCCCAAGTATTAACGTGGGATCCGGTATTTGCCACCGATCAGGACTCGATAACTATCGTTTACGATGCTACACAGGGCAACGGAGCTTTAGCAGGCGTTTTTCCCGTTTATTTTCACACCGGAGTAATAACTAATCTTAGCGCGTCTCCCACCGATTGGAAATACGTACAAACCGAATGGGGCTCTTCCGATCCGGCTTACCAAATGGAGTTTTTAGGGAACGATAAATGGCAGTTGAAAATTTCCAACATTAGAAATTATTACGGAGTTCCTTCCGGCGAACAGATTTTGGAATTGGCTTTTGTATTCAGAAATTCAACCGGTTCGACTGTGGGGAGAGATACCGACGGCGGCGATATATTTCTGCCTCTTTCTCAAGGCGGACTGAACGCGCAAATATTAACGCCCGTTGATGAACCGCTATTTGCCAATCTTGGTCAAGTGATTAACGTTGTTGCGGCTGCGCAGAACTCAACAAATTTTTCTTTATATCTCGACGATTCTCTGCTTACAACAACAACTAACGATTCGATAACATTCTCGATAACGGTAACTACAAAAGGGAAGCGCTGGATAATTGCCGTAGCTGAAGACGGACAAGGCGGTTTGGACGCAGATTCGGTTTATTTTCTCGTTCATTCCGCTCCCGATATAGCCGAAGTTCCCGCGGGAATTGAACCGGGGATCACTTATCTTTCGGATACTTCGGCGGTTCTGAATTTAGTGGCTCCGAAGAAAAAATTTGTTTATGTATTAGGCGACTTTAATAATTGGGAAGTCGATCCGAAATTCAATATGAACGTTACTTCCGACGGCGAGAACTTTTGGATGGAATTGGACGGTTTAGAGCCGGGCAAAGAATACGCTTTTCAATATTTTGTCGATGGTGAAATTCGCGTGGCTGATCCATATTCGGAAAAAATACTCGATCCGTGGAATGATAAATATATAGACGATAATACATATCCTAATTTAAAGCCTTATCCCATAGGGAAAACCAGCGACGCCGTAACGGTTATTCAAACTGCCCGTCCTCAATTTAATTGGACAGACAGTTCATTTGTAAAGCCGCCGAAGGAAGACTTGGTTATTTACGAATTGCTGGTTAGGGATTTTGTGGAGACACACAATTATCAAACATTAATCGATACATTGGATTATTTAGACCGGCTCGGTATTAATGCAATCCATCTGATGCCGATAACCGAATTCGAAGGCAATTTAAGCTGGGGTTATAATCCTTCGTTTATGTTTGCGCCGGATAAATATTACGGAACGCCGGAAAACTTAAAACGTTTTATAAACGAGTGCCACAAAAGAGGAATTGCCATAATTTTAGACATTGTGCTGAACCATCAATTTGGGCAGTCGCCCCTCGTGAGGCTTTACGCTACGGGCAATTACGGACCGCCGTCTTCCGATAATCCCTGGTTTAACGTTATCCCGAGGCATCCGTTCAATGTCGGTTCCGATATGAACCATGAAAGTCCTTATACACAATATTTTGTGGATAGAGTAAACAAATACTGGGTAGAAAAATTCCATGTTGACGGATATCGTTTCGATCTATCGAAAGGATTTACGCAAAAGAATTCCGGCGATAATGTGGGATTGTGGGGGCAGTACGACGCCTCTCGAATTGCAATATTAAAAAGGATGAAAGACGCTTTGTATTCGGCGTTTCCGGGAACGTATATGATACTCGAGCATTTTGCCGACAACAGCGAAGAAAAAGTACTCTCCGATTACGGATTTATTCTTTGGGGAAATTTAAATCACGATTACCTTGAAGCGGCAATGGGTTATTCATCCAATTTCAGCTGGGCATCGTATAAAGACCGCGGATGGAATCAGCCCAACCTCTTGGCTTATATGGAAAGCCACGACGAGGAACGGATGATGTACAAAAATTTGCGTTACGGCAACTCTTCCGGTTCGTATAAAATTAAAGATTTAAATACCGCTCTGCAGCGGGCAAAGCTTGCCGCTTCGTTCTTCTTTACAATTCCCGGACCCAAAATGATGTGGCAATTCGAAGAACTCGGTTACGATATTTCTATAAATTTCGGCGGAAGGACTTCTCCCAAACCTATTCATTGGGACTATCTGGAAAACGTATCGAGAGTAAGGCTGTACAAAACATTTAAAGCTTTAATTGAACTTAGGCAATACGACGTTTTCCACACGTCCGATTTTTCCTTGAGTACGGGAACATTCGTTAAAAGGATCAATCTTTACGACGCTTCTATGGATGCCGTTGTTATTGGTAATTTCAGCGTAAACAACGGCTCGACTCGTCCTAATTTTTCCGCTACGGGATATTGGTACGATTATTTTTCCGGCGACAGCATAAACGTTACCGATACAAACGAATCGATTCCTCTCGCGCCGGGAGAGTTTCATATATACACTTCAAAAAGATTGCCGCCACCGGAAGACGGAATTCTTACATCCGTAAAGAATGTTTCGGAGGAGGGATTGCCGACCGAGTACAACCTGCGGCAAAATTTTCCTAACCCGTTTAATCCCTCTACAAAAATTAAATACAGCATTCCGTCGTTTGCGGCGCCTTCTGCTGCCGCGGCGGGCGGTCAATCGGCATTGGTGAATCTTTCCGTTTATGATATTCTCGGCAGAAAAGTTGCCACGCTTGTAAACAAAGCGCAGACGCCCGGTAATTACGAAATAACGTTCGATGCGTCGAATATCGCTAGCGGAGTTTATATCTATAGATTAAAAGCAGGCTCATTTCTTCAATCCAGAAAAATGCTGTTGATGAAATAGAATGATCAAATTGTATGAAAAGGAATTTTATAAATCTTTTTGAATACAACGACTGGGCAAATTCAATGCTCTTAAATTACATGATGAATCTGGATTTGCCGCATGTAAAAGGATTAAAACTTATCAACCACATAATCGCATCGCAGGATATCTGGTTCGAAAGAATAACGGGAAACAGCGATTATTCTATTGAACTTTGGGAAGAAAACAGTTTGCGGGAATGTTATGTTTTATGCAAACAGAGCACGCATAATTGGGTGCATTTCTTAAAACGTTCAACGGAAAAAAGCCTGCGCGAAGATTTAACCTATCTCAATTCTCAAGGCGAGGAATTTACCAGTCCCGTTTATGGCGTTATTAATCATACGCTAACGCACTCTCATTACCACCGTGGTCAAATCAATTCTTATCTGAAAGCCGACGGTTTTGAACCGCAGAAGATCGATTTAATTTACTTTCTGCGGAGTTGACTCCCGGCAAATTCGGAAAAAATTACCGCCGCAGAATTTGCCACGTTTAAAGATTCAGCGCTTCCAAATCGGGGAATAGTAATAACATCGTCTGCGAGTTCCAATATTTCTTCGGAAGGTCCAAGCGCTTCGTTTGAAAATATTAAAACCGATTTTTCCGGCGGGACGTATTCGTAAACTGATTTTCCGTCCAAATCGGCGCACAGCAGTTTATATCCCTTTTCTTTTAATTGCCGAAGTCTCGGGATAAAGTTCTTTGTTTGTTCCAAGTTCAACCGGAAGAAGCTTCCCATCGAAGCCCGCACTGTTTTCGGATTGTATATTTCCGCCGATTCCCCGCTTATCAATAAATTCTTTATTCCGAACCAGTCGCAATTGCGAATGATTGTTCCGGTATTGCCCGGGTCGGAGATATCGTATAAAGCGGTAATTATTTTCGCGTTATCGTCAATTTTTTCATCTTTTTTAAAAACCGCAAAGGCAATTCCCTGAGGCGTTTTAGCGTCGCAAATTTTCCGCAGTTCTTTTTCGGAAACGGAATATACTTCGGCGTTTTTACTTTTCACGGCGTGTTTAGCTAATTCGGATTGAGTGAAAGTTTCGAGCGCGAAAACCGCTTCAATTTGAAAATCGGAATCAATCAAATCTTTTCCGCCGCGAAATCCTTCAACAATAAATTTTCCTTCCGCTTCCCGGCTTTTCTTCCGCTTTAACGAGGAGTAATATTTCAATTTGTTTTTACTTAAATTCATATTAAAGGTCTATATTCAAATTCTTTATTGTCAGTTTCTCCATTTGCTAAATCGGATAAATATTCCCAACTGTAAACGCCGGTATCGTGTCCGTCAGCCCAAGAAATTTTTACCGCATAATTTCCAAAAGGCTTAATTGATATTATTTTATACATTTCGCCGCCGGTTGAAATTCGTTTTATCGGGCGAATGGTTTTAAGTAAAATTGTTTCCCCTTTACAATTTGCGCACGGGCATTGCTCACGCAGGTACTCGAGCCCTACCGAAACGCCACTCCCGTCGTTCCATTTGATATCTAATCTATTGTTTTCAACCTTTATCGAAGCAGGCGTCATGAAACTCCTAAAATATTTTCCGGTAAATATAATGAAATCTTGCATGGAAATGTTAAAACTGTTAGATTTGAAACTTCAATTTTGTTCATTTGTTACTAATATTGAAATGATAAAAGCTGGCATAGTCCCGACAGAAAAGATGTCGGGGTAAACTCAGTCGGTAGAATAAAATAAAAGCTGGCATAGCTCAGTTGGTAGAGCAGCTGATTTGTAATCAGCCGGTCGGCGGTTCAAGTCCGTCTGCCAGCTCATAAAAAACCTCGATTTTAGCTTAAAATCGGGGTTTTTTTGTTTTCTTTAAACTCATTCATTTAACTCACATCTATATTTTATTTTCCTATTAAATTTTCGTTTATAGTTCAATTGCACTAAACCTACATTTGCAGTAAGTGTCGGCGGTTCAAGCCTGTCCGCCGAAGCAAAAAATTTCTCTTTCAGAATCACTGAAAAGGCGAACCTGTCCGCCGAAGCAAAAGGGTTGTTTTTTTGACCTAATGCGAAGGCGGATCCGTCTGCCAGCTCAATTTAAGCCCGATACGTATTTTGTGTCGGGTTTTTTTATTGCATGAGGACCTTTAAAAACGAGCTAAATTCGCCTTTTTTAACGTATGACGAAATATCATTTGAAGTCTCTGCCATGATGAGCTATACACAGTGTTGTAGCCGTTCATCTATCAGTTTTAGCTTCCATTTCTCCAAACTTTTCAAGTCGGTTTAATTCCGAATACAGTTTCCCATATTCTCTTTCAAATTGTAAACGAAAACATTTTTTTACCAGTTCAGTATTTTGAGTTTGATACATTTCAAGCCATCTAACTTCTCTTTTCTTTCCAAGTCCAAAAAATCAGCAAAACTTTTGTAATATTTCTGATTTTTCAAATGTGCTACAACTCCAATTTAAGCAAACTCACCGCGTTCTCAAGACTTTCCTGCCGGAGGTGGCTGTAGATCTGGGTTGTCGTGATGCTTTCATGACCGAGAAGTTCTTTAACCACGTAAAGGGAAACGCCTTTTTGAAGAAGCGGGGGGAAAGCCT
>CAYNUJ010000094.1:6871-11790 GCA_964400095.1 uncultured Melioribacteraceae bacterium | reverse complement strand
CAAATTTTTATTCGAAGCAAAAATACTCAAATTTAAAATCAATTTCTGTCGCCCTTTATTCCGAGCGGCGAAATTTAAGGATGATATTAAGAAAATTTTGGGATAACACCGGATTTGTCGATTAAAATAAAATTTACTGTTTTTTCATCTCATCAATTTTTTGTTTCATCTTCTCAAGCCTATCCAATTGTTTTTGGAGATGATTAGTAGTGTTTTTGAGCGAATCAATTTTGGAATCTACTCTGTTTTCAAAATCGTCTTTATTCCAATATCCTCTTTCCTCAAAATAGCCTTTAAAAAGCCAATTGTGTTTTAAAGCTTCCATGTTTTCCATAAAGCTTTCCGTACCTTCTTTGGCTAATTTGGTTGTGGAAACCAAATTGCTGATTACGCTTTTGATCGAATCGTAAGAACTTTTATCCGTTACAAGAGCGCCTATAACTCCCTCTCCGCGCTCAACTCTTGAAATAAGATTGCGTATATCGGCGGCGGAACTGTCCACATTTGCAACAATGCTTTCCACGCCGGAACCGAGATTAACAATAAAATCCGTTATTTCGTTCAATCTTGTAGTCATGGAAACCAAACTGGAGTCCGCTGATTTAGTAATATTAACCGCCGCGTAGTAAAGTTCCTCGTCGTTAACAACTTTACCTATTGTGCCGTTGCCGGAATTAACTTTCTGAACAATTTCGGATAAGTTTTTCGTTAAAGTTTTAAGATATCCGATAACGCCTTGAGTTTCTTCGATAATTCTCGTAACGCTCAGCGGAGCTTTTGCCTTAATCACTCCGTTGTTTTCAACTACTTCCATATCCTGCGAACCGGGAGAGATATTTACAATTTTGCTGCCGACTAATCCTTCTGTCTCGATGCTGGCTTCGCTGTCCAAACGGATAAATTGAATCAAATCTTTCTTGATTTTCATTGTCACTTCCACTCTTCCGGTTGTATCGGCAATTAATCGAATATCCCCCACGTTCCCGATATTCATGCCGCTCAACCTTACCGAGGCTCCCGTGCGCAATCCGACAACATCGGTAAAATATGTCTTTACTGTAATGTTATCAGAAAAAATAGATTCCTTATTGCCGATAAGAAAAATTGCTATTACGAGCAGAACGGTTCCTAAAAATATAAAGACGCCTAATCTTGCTCCTTCAAAGTGTTTAAGCATATCAAACTCCGTTAAGAATTTACTAATTCATAACTGAAAAAATTCCGCAGAAATAAATCCTTAGAATCAGTCAGCTCATTTATTGTGCCGCTGTATTTAACTTTGCCGTCTTTCAGAAAAATAGCCGTATCGGCAATAATATTAGCGCAAATCAAATCGTGCGTAACTACGATTGAAGTCATTTTTAATTTCCGCTGTAAATCTCTTATAAGAACGCTTATTTCTTTAGACGTAAGCGGGTCAAGTCCGGTGGTCGGTTCGTCGTAAAGCATTATTTTAGGATCCGTAATAATGCTTCGCGCAAGTCCGATCCTCTTCTTCATTCCGCCCGAAAGGTCGGACGGCATTTTGTCCGCCGCTTCGGCTAACCCAACGAGTTCAAGAGTATTCATCACCTTCTCTTTCAACTCATTTTCCGTAAAGTGAAAATGACGTCTCAGCGGAAATTCAAGATTTTCCCGGACAGACATGGAATCATACAACGCCCCGCCTTGAAAAAGAAATCCGATCTGCTTACGCAGTTCATTCAATAATTTAGGAGAAAGATTTACCGCGTCTGTGCCGTTAATGAAAATTTCCCCTTCGTCCGGTTTGAATAATCCGATAATACATTTTAAAAGAACACTTTTGCCCGAACCGCTTCTGCCGAATACAACCAGATTTTTTCCTTCGTTAACCGAAACTGAAATTTTATCGAGTACGATCATATCGTCGAATTTTTTGGACAAGTTCGATATTTCAACGGTTTTTATGTCGGCCATATCCATAACGTAATTTTTACAAGCACAGTGTCGAAAAGCAAAATAAGCAGAGACGAAAGAACGACCGAAGTAGTCGAAGCTTTACCAACTCCTTCAGTTCCTCCCTCGGCAAAAAATCCTTTGTAACATCCAGCCAGTCCGGTCAAATAACCGAAAAAGAAAGTTTTGGCAATCCCGGGTATAAGATCGCCGAATTGAATTGCGGTAACAACCGAATTTTTATAATATTCAAAACTCATGCTTTGCGAAAGAATAACGCCGAGATACCCGCCGAATATTGCGAGGAAAACGACATAAACCGTAAGCAGCGGAAGTATTAATGTTGTGGCAATAATTCTCGTAACAACAAGATATTTAAACGGGTTAACTGCGGAAACCTCCATCGCGTCAATTTGCTCTGTAACGCGCATAGAGCCGAGTTCGGCTCCAATGCCGGAGCTCACTCTTCCGGCGAATATTAAGGCGGTTATCACCGGTCCCAGTTCTCTAACAATCGAAAGAGCGACCGTGCCGGGCAGGTAATCCGAAGCGCCGAATCGGGCGAATACCGGCTGGCTTTGCAGCGCGAGCACGAGACCGATTATAAATCCGGTAATACTTACGATTGGAAAGGTTTTAACTCCCAGTTCAATCATATGTTTTTTAATTTCGGCAATGTCGTAAGGAGGAATGAAAACTTGTTTTATAAATTCCCAATTGAATAGAGTTAATCCGCTTACCGTAGCGAAAAAATTATAAATTTTCTCATTAAAGCTTAAATTTCTTTTAAAAATTAATTTGGGAATATTCATAAAGCAATGTCTGTTATCAATTTATTAGCAAAAATAGTAAAAGCAGAGGAAAGATATTAGATAATTATTAAAAAGCATTGATATAATGTTCAATTTCCGGTTTGGAGCCGGGGAAGTGAACAATCGCTATTACGTCCATTCTGCAGATAGTATCCCTGATATCTTTTTCCCAAATATAGGCTTCGGCAATTTTTCTGATTTGTCTTTGTTTGTTTTTTGTAATGGAACTTTCGGGGTATCCGTACTTCAGCGATCTCCGGTATTTAACCTCAACAAACGCTATCTCGTCTCCGTCGCGGGCGATAATATCAATTTCTCCATGTCCGAACCGGTAGTTCCTCTCAACTATGGAGTATCCTTTTGCCTCCAAATATCTTACGGCAATATCTTCGCCTTTATTTCCGAGTTCTTTGTGATCCATCAAAATTCAGTTGATTTTCTTCATTAACCGATAAAATATTTCTTAAAAATGTTTTTCTATGCAGAGGAGTAGCGCCGTAAATTTTGATTGCCTCGATATGCTCCCGCGTTCCGTATCCTTTATTCTTATGCCAATTATAAGCCGGATATTGAGCGGAGAGTTTAACCATAAGTCTGTCCCTTGTAACTTTGGCTATAATAGACGCGGCGGCAATGGAAAACGATTTCCCGTCTCCTTTAACCAGAGTCTCGAATTTAGTCCGCGTCGGGAAAATTTTATTGCCGTCAACAAGAATCATATCCGGTTTAGGCGTAAGGGAGCGGAAGCAATTTTTCATCGCTTTGAGCGAAGCCTGCAAAATGTTTATTTCATCAATTACGGTATGAGCGATTATAGATGTTTTCACCGCGATGGCTTCGGAGTAAATTTTCTCGTAAAGTTCTTCGCGCTTTTTCCCGCTCAGTTTTTTGGAATCGTTTATTCCTTCGATGTAAGTCTCCTTGTCAAATATAACCGCGGCGGCAACTACCGGTCCGGCTAATGGACCTCTTCCAGCTTCGTCTATTCCGGCAAGTATTTTTACTCCGTTGTTCAAATAATTTAAGTCGAAATATTTTAATTCGTTTGTCATAACGTTCCGATAAAAATTGAAATAAGACCGAAACCCATCGAGAGTTTCATGAGCGAACTTATTTTGTGGTACTCGTTTTTCACTTCGGCGGAGAGTAACTTTTTATCCGAATAAATTACAAGCAGGTTCACGCTGAAAAGCACAAGAATGAAATATTCAATATTGTAAATAGATAAATAAAACGGGATGAAAGTAGAAACGATAAGCGCCGCGGAAAGAATGACGATAACCGATTTTGTTCTCTTTATTCCGTAAACGATTGGGAAAGTCCTCGCGCCTTCCGCGCTGTCTCCTTTTATGTCTTCAATATCTTTAGTCAGCTCCCGCATAAAATTAATCAAAAAAGCGAATACCGCGGGAAATATTCCCTGCTTCCAATTACCCGCGGCAACTCCTCCATAAATGAAAGCGAATCCGGTGAGGAAAGCGACGATAAAATTCCCCGCGAGCGGAACGGATTTAAGCTTTATCGAGTAAACAAAAATTGAAACAGCCGCGGCGGCGGCAATAATGAAAGCCGCTTGATTAATAAAAGAAGCGAAAAATAAAGCGGTTAATGTAAGAAGCGAATAATAAATTAAAACGAAAGCTCTCGAAAATATTCCGGACGGCAAAACTCTATCCGGACGATTAACTTTATCAATTTCAACGTCGAAATAGTCGTTGATAACGTTCCCGCCGCCGCTAACTAACGCCGCGGAAACCGAAGCCAATAATATTGACGAGGTGATTTCTTTTGTCGTTTGGCAGATCAATCCCGCCGCAAAAACCGAAAAGAATGTAAGAGCAAAATTAACCGGACGGAGAATTGTTATTAAGGCGAAAAACTTTTTCATCATAAAGGTAAAGATAATTAGAATTCGTTTATAATTCCGAAATGGATCAAACCCTCCGACATAGGAGTTCCTTTAGCGATGGCGTAACTTACGGCTAGAACTCCGAGTCCCGTTTCCAAACTCAAACCGAATCCGTAGCCGTACAGGGTTTGCTCTACTCTTTCGGACAATGTCAATTCGTCTTTATTGCGCAGATAATATCCCGAATCGAAAAAGAGAAACGCAAAAGAGCGTCTGCTCAATAAATACCGGTATTCTAAATTGCTCCACAATAACCGGTTCGCGGTAAATTGCTTTTCTCT
>CAYNUJ010000094.1:0-6771 GCA_964400095.1 uncultured Melioribacteraceae bacterium | reverse complement strand
AAAACCGTTTTAGCTCCCTTGTTTTCTGAGGCGATTGTTGAGCCGCTTCCGGCAAGCAGAGATGCCGTTATATTTTCCGTCGCTAAAAAATCCAGCTCCGTATAAAAAGAACGCTTAATATAAGTAGTGTCCTGTTTTCTCTGGAATAAATTGAAATTCAAATTGAAGGGATACGAAAACACCCACGGCTCCAAATATTTCAACTCAAATTCCTGCGTATATCTGTCCTCCGTCTGCCAGCGAATGGCGAACGCCCGTCCGGTTCCAAATAAATTTCTCAGACTAATGTTGATGTAACCGGTAAAATATCCGCTTTGGATATCGCCGGAAGGAGGAACGTAGCCTAAAATTCCGTCGAAATTATTGGTTTGTTTTTCTTTTACTTTTATAAGCAGAATTCCTTTATCGTCGCTGTTTTCGTAATATTCGGGAGACGAAACCGGCTCGAAGAATTTCAGCTTATTCAATCTTTCGGGAATTTCGTCGATTATTTTCTGAGAATAAAGACTGCCGCGAGCTAATCTTAATTCTCTTAATATTACGTCGTCGTTCGTTTTTGTGTTCCCCTCTATTTCAATTAAATCCACGCGGCTTTGACCGCCTTCGGAGATTTTAATTTTTAAATTTACCGTGTGAATTTCCGATGTATCTTTCCACACCGCGGATTGGACATCCACCTCCGCGAACGGATATCCGTCGTTTTCAGATTTACTCAATATCCGACCGATAATTTCTTCAACTCTCCACGACGAAAACATCTCTCCTTCAATTGAGTCGAAAGACTCTCTCGCGAAGATCGAGTCTTCCCCGGAGACCCCGGTAAATTCTATTCTGCCGAATATTGTGGGCGTGTTTTCGGAAAGAGATATTTCTATTTCTCTGTGCAGCGAATCTTTCATAAAAATTTTCACCGAATCGAACTCAAAGTGATAATATCCCTCGTCCGTTAATCCGCGCGCAATTCCGCTTTTTACGGAATCAATCAGAGAATTGTTTTCGGAAGTATCCGGCAGAGAGCCGATCCATTCAATATATTTATTATCGCCGAACGTTTTATTGCCTTCAACCGAAATGTCTGTATTTATTTGCGCCCGCAGCGAAATAAGAAAAAGCGCATGGAAAAAAATGGTTTTAAAAATTCGGCGAGTCATCTATGATTTTCATTTTTTTTCCAATAGGCTCAATTTCAGCGTTTTCAACCGAGCGGAGGTCGGAAGGCGCGACCGCGCAGGTATCCCACCGGGAAGCGTTAACGGCTCCGAGCTTTGAAGCGCGGTTAACAAACTCTTCGAATGTTAATCCTTTCTCCAAGCCTTCGGCTACGGCGGATGTAAATGAATCGCCGCTGCCGGTCGCGTCAATTGCTTTCAAAATCTTCGGAGGCGTTATTTTGTAAATGAAATCGAATTTAGACGAATAGAAAGAATTCGCTCCGTCTGTTATGAACGCGAGTTTAATTCCTTTTGAATAAAGTTCGCGGAGGAAGTTTATTTTCTTTTCTTCGCCAGTTAATTTAATATTCAGCGACTCTTCAATTTCCGCAACCGTATTATGAAGTATCATCGGGGACAAGTCGATAAGATTTGAGAGGCGAGCGCCGTAAGTATCTAAAATAACGGTTTTGTCTTCCGCCTGCGCTATTTCGATTCCCTTTTTAAAAATTTTATCGGTTTCCGCACACGCGGAGCTTCCGGCAAAAACCACAATTGAAGAATTGGGAATCATTTTTTCCAGTTTTTGAATAAATTGATCCGCTTCCGACGAAAGTATTTCCTGGTTGGGGGAAAAATAGGATGTGACTCTTTGGGATTCCTTTTCCATAATTACCGCCGCCCACCGCGTTTCCGATTTAGTCCCAACAAAAACAGCGTTTATGTTTTCAGCGGCAATCGCGCGGCGAAGCAATTTTCCGTTCATTCCGCCGGCAAATGCAACAGCCTGATTTTTAACGCCGAGTTTATTTAATTGTCGGCTTACATTAATGCCTTTGCCGCCGGCGTGGAAGGTCTCTTCCGGCGAGCGGTTTACTTTGCCAGGCTCAATTATTGAAAAGCTAAGTCTTCTTTCGAGCAGCGGATTTATTGTAACGGTTAATACCATATTAATATCTGTACCTGTACAAATCGCCGTAATCGGGGTTTAATAAACGGTAATCTCCGAATCCGGTTTGATCGACAAATATAAATCTTCGGTTCAAGTCTAAGTATTCCCAAATTTCATAAGGCTTCGAACCGTATTCAAACGGATGTCTTTCAACTTGACTCGGCGGACCTAAGGTAACGTAAATCATCCCCATATCGGTGCGCCAGCCGGGATAATAGCTTTTGAAGTGGGCGTTGGAGTAATCAATTCTGCGGTAATATTCGTTGAGTATTTCGTTCTCTTCGGTATTCGGACTCGGATCTTTCGATTTCCAGTACGAAATAAATCGGGATAATTTTTCGGAATAGGTGCGGGCGTCGTTTATAAAATCGATGTCGGAACCGGCGGCGATATAAATCAATTGATTCACGGCTAAATCCAGGTCAACCACCGATGTGGGGAAACTGAAAATTTTAGAATAGAATTTTTTGCCTATGCCTATCTTTTCGCCGCTGTTTTTATCTTTTACTTGTACAATTAAACCGTACTCTCCGAGAGATAGTGATTTGTTGTCGAGCGTCTGATAAATTAAATTCTTCCCCGGTTTCAGTTCTTTATCTATCTTCTGCGAAAACAGCTTTTCGTTGGACTTATTATTAATACGGTAAACAATTTCCGCGCTCCGGGCAGTATCAGAGTAAACGTTGAAAAAGAAACTCAAACCGATATCGCTATTCGTAATGTTATGCGAGATATTCGGAACGACTTTGCGCGAATTTTTCAATTGCCGGGAAACAAACATTATATCGCTTAAAGTAAACGGCGCGGAAAAATCCATTGCCGATACGGAAAAGACCACTTTTCTGTTTATTTTCGAATCGTCGTCTTCCACTTCGATAGAGACTTTATATTTTCCCGGAGGCATTTTAAAGCTCCGGTATGAAATATTGAAATTTTTATTTGAAGAAGTGGATTCATATTTGGCGGTATTTACTTTTTCGCGCCAGCTTTTTTCAAGAACCGATTCTTCGGAATCAAAATTTTTGAATGAAAGATCAACCGTATATGAGGCGTTGTAGCCTGCGCCGGACTTAATGAACTGAATGCGGGAATAGGGAACTTGGAGAAATATATCAACTCTTGTTAAAGAATCGGAGGAACCTTTATAGTTTCCGATATCATAATAAAAAAGGGGATTCGACCTAAAAGGCGATTGACCTTTGGAAGTTTCCACCTGCGCGTTTATGTTCAAAGAAAGAATTACCAGTAATAAAATAAGAGCTTTCATGGCTCTCTCCAATCATTAAATTAGATTTCCATACAAATCATACTCATTACAATCATAAATTTCAACGTCATAAAATTCCCCCCGTTTACACAGCTTGTTTCCGGCTTTAATTAAAACCTCGCCGTCAACTTCCGGGGCGTCTTGTTTGCCGCGTGAAATATAATATTCTCCTTCAATATCGTCAACTATTACCTTCATTTTTTCACCGACAAAATTCATATTCTTTTTAAAAGAAATCCCCTTCTGAAGTTCCATAATTTCTGAGGTTCGCTCCTCTTTTAATTCTTTTGGAACCGGATCGCCGAGTATGAAACCGGATGTGTTTTCTTCCACCGAATAGGGGAAAATTCCCAGTCTGTCGAATTCAAAATCTTTGACGAAATCGTACAATTCTTTAAATTCGGCATCGCCTTCAGCCGGGTAACCGGTAATAAAAGTGGTTCTCATAGTAACGCCGGGGATAGTTTCTCTCAACTTTTCCAGAACCTCGATGGTTCTCTGTTTTGTTATGCCGCGCCGCATAGATTTCAGAACTTTATCGGAAATATGCTGAAGGGGAATATCGATATAATTCAGTATTTTCGGGTTCTCGGCAATCGCGGTCATCAAATTATCGGGAAAATGCGACGGATAAGCGTAGAGAAGTCTGATCCATTCGATGCCTTCCACTTCGCTTAATTTGTTCAGTAATTCTCCCGGATTTCGTTTGCCGTATAGATCTTTACCGTAATCCGTTGTGTCCTGTCCTATAATTATAAGCTCTTTTACGCCTTTGGCGGCAAGAGATTCGGTTTCCTTCAAAAGTTCTTCAACCGGTTTCGAGCTATGGAGTCCGCGCATAAGAGGAATTGCGCAAAAGGAGCAGGGATTGTCGCATCCTTCGGAAATTTTGAGATACGCGAAATGCTTGGGAGTTGTAAGCATTCTTTCTCCGAGGAGTTCTTTTTTTAAATCCCCGCCGAATTCCTCAACGACTTCCCGATAGGCTTCCGTACCGAAATATGCGTCCACATCCGGAATTTCCTTCCGCAAATCTTCCAAATACCTTTCGGATAAACATCCGGTAACGACAATTTTTTTTATCTTCCCACGCTTTTTTAACTCCACGGCTTCCAATATTGTGTTTATAGATTCTTCTTTAGCCGCTTCTATAAATCCGCATGTATTTATTACAACCGCGTCGGCGTCTACCGAACTTTCGACCAATTCGAAATCGTTGGCGTTCAATTGCCGCATTATTCTTTCGGAATCCACTGTATTTTTAGAACATCCGAGCGTGATTATTTCTATCTTTTCTTTCATCGGTTAGTTTTACTTTCACGAAGTATAAAATAAGAATAAATAAATAATAGGCGCGGAAAAAATAAGAGAATCGAAACGATCGAATATACCGCCGTGACCGGGTATAATAGAAGAGGAATCTTTTACGTTCGCGTCCCTTTTCATCAAACTTTCCACCAAATCTCCGAGCTGACCGAATATGCCTACAATCAAACCGATGCCTATGGCTTGATCCCATTCCATAAATTCGATTGTAATATATTTTGCCGCAACAACGGTTAGAATGGAAAATATAAATCCGGCAATCGCACCTTCCCAGCTTTTATTCGGACTGACGCGCGGGAACAATTTATGTTTTCCGAACGCCGAGCCGAAAAAGTAAGCCGCCGAATCGCATATCCAAATAGTCGACATTACGGTAATGATCAGATATCCGCCCCGTTCGTAAAGCATCGGCAGATCCGTGTAAAATTCTCTGATATCAATTAAAAACGAGGAGAAATATCCCACATAAAATAACGCCAAGACGGTTCCGCCGATATTGTTTATTCCCGATCCCTTATTTCTGAATAGTTCGTGCAGCAGCAGAACAATCATAATAATCGCGAACAAATACGCCGTTGAAATAAAATTATAATACGCGTTTAAGAGTATCAAAAGAACGGATATCATCCCCACTGTCAGGTTAATATCGGCGTTTTTCGATTTCAGCATCAAATAAAATTCATAAAAAGAAACGAGAGCGATTATGCCTACAAAAAATAGAAACGCCAATCCTCCCCACATACAAAAGCCGACAATAACGGGAATTCCGAGAATAGCGACAATAATGCGAACGGCGGAGTTATTCAGTTTCATCTTCCTCGTCAATATCTTTTGAATTGATATCCTCAATAATAGCCAAAGCGCTTTCTACGTCTTTCTTCCGCACTAAAACTTTAATTATTGAAAGATCTCCCGCGCCCGGCAAATTTCTATCTTTTTGACCTAAAATCTGCGTTTCAATTCCCGCTCCGTCCAAATTAGCTTTCAGCATTTCCGCTTCGTATTGAGCGTCTGTGGTGTAAACTATTTTGAAATCGGACGGTCCGACCAGATGTTTTTCGAAATCTTCAACAGGGACTAAGGGCATTCCGCAATCCGCGCAGACTTCAATACCTTTAACGTATTCGTATTCACATTTGGGGCAAATCATTTTCCGCCTCCTTGCTTTTTTTGTAATACTTATGAATAAATGTAATAAAAATTATAAATAAAGTCGCCAGAAGAATAAATTCCGTAAAATGCGAACCGATATTTTCTTTATCGCTGATGTTGGTTTCAATTATATCTTCATTCCCAAAAATGAAGAACAAAATCACCGAAACAAAATTATTAATAAAATGGAGAGCCATCGCGACAAAAATAGAATCCGTAATATAAACCGAATAGCTTAAATACATTCCCAATACAACAAGCGGAATAAGTCCGTATGGATTGAAGTGATACAATCCGAAAAAGAGAGCGGTTAAAAATCCGGCGGTCAGCGGTTTTGTAGTCAATTCAAAACTCGTTTGAATAAATCCTCTGAAAAGAATTTCTTCGCAGAGCGCCGGCGTAACGGCAATAACAGCCACAACAAGTATTCCCTCGAAGATATTGCCCGCCGAGAGAAGATCTCCGTAAGCGCTTTCCACTAATTTATCTAATTGATCCAACAGTTCTTTAATATGGCTGACAAAAGCCGAGTTCATCGCGAGCTGTTCTAATGCGTAGTTTTGAAGATAGAGAAAGCTTTGAAATAACGGGACAAGTATAAATAATCCAGCGATAAAGATTAATATATCTCTTGTTCTCGGAAGTCTGAAGCGGAGAGCGGTTGTAACGTCTTCGTAAACGTATTTTGTCAATATCAGCGCCGGAAGCAGAATAAGCAGAATTTGCCCCGCCATTGTCATTAGGCGAAGCGCTTGAATATTCGCGCTCTTTAAATCGAAACCGAAGATAATTAAAGTTAAAACGCTTCCGCCAACTTGATAAAGAATAAACACGCCTATCAGCCCGATAACAGCCGCAAGTCCGGGAGAGATAAGCGGATTCAAACCGGAGAGCGAACCTTTTCGTTTTTCGGAATTTTGTTC
>CAYNUJ010000093.1:5417-11804 GCA_964400095.1 uncultured Melioribacteraceae bacterium | reverse complement strand
ATAGAAGACGTATTGGCGTTCGATAAATATCCGACTATCGGATTGAACCGCGGCGCGTTAACCAAAAGCGAAGTTAAAGAATTGGTCGCGTACGCAGAGTCCAATTTTATCGATGTGATTCCTGTGTTCCAAACTTTGGGGCACTATGAAAATATTTTATCGCAAGATGAGTTCGTCGATTACGCCGAATTTCCCGGAGCCGCTTCGCTTGACGTTTCCAATCCGAAAATTTATGATTTCTTGGATGATTTAATAAAAGAAGTTACTGATATTTTCCCCGGCGAGTATCTTCATGTAGGAGCCGACGAGAGTTTTGACGTGGGACTGGGAAACAGCAAGCGTCTTGTGGATTCGTCGTCAATTTCCGAAGTGCACGCGGCTCATTACAAAAGAGTGTACGAAATCTGCAAAAAATACAACCGCAAAATGATGATGTACGGCGATGTTATTCTTCGTCATCCCGATATTTTGAAGCTCATTCCGAAAGATATAATTATAGTCGATTGGCATTACGGCGCGAGGGAATATTACAACTCCGCCGAAAAATTTAAAAATAACGGATTCAATTATATCGTCTCTCCTTCGGTATGGAATTTTTTGACTACATATCCGGCTGACATAAACGCGCTGGCGAATATAAAATATTTAACAAAAAGCGGTTTGACAAATTCTTCAATAGGAATGATTAATTCCAATTGGGGCGATTACGGTGCGGAAACATTCAAAGAACTGCTCTATTTCGGTTACGCATGGTCGGCGCAATGCGCGTGGTCTTTTGGCAAAAGCGATATTTCTCTATTCACAAAAAATTATTACGAGGATCTGTTCGGTATTTTTGACGCTGAAGTTATGCTCTGCCACACATTATTATCGAATCCGTTGAATCAAGTTCTCTGGCATCAGATTTGGCGGCATCCGCTTTTGGAACCGAAGAAACCGGCATGGTGGGAACCGCAGGTGAATTACACCGCCAAAAATCTTTGGAACGAAATGACTTTAAATAGTTTGAGCGGAAGCATAGCGCATCTCGAAACGAAGGTGAAAAGGAATTCGGACCGGCTTGAAATTTGGAAATATTTGACAAAATTATACCGTTGGTACGTTTTGAAATCAGAGACCACTCTGCTATTGAGGGATACTACAATCTCAATTAAAGAGAGGAAGCCGAAGCTGAAAAATATGATAATGGAAAACGCCGCCCGATTAGAATCATTAAAGATTGAGTATAAAAACATCTGGAAAAAGTATTACAAAAAAGATAACTTAAATATGATTGAAGATAAATTCAACAGACTCATTCAATATTTTACGGAAACGAAAACGCAGCTTAAAAAAGATACGCTCATTTCTCCTCTTATTCCTAATAAATGGTGTTACGCGAAAACAGATAACGGAGAATTTAAGGAAGCTGAGTTTGAATTTAAATTTGATTTAGTCGATCTGCCGGATATCGCTAAATTGCAGTTGTTAGGCGACACTTATGCGGAATTATATATTAACGGAGAATTTGCGGGAAGAGTTTACGCAAGAAAGACGCTATCGCTTTTGGTTGATTATAAGAGAATTTTATTCATCGATATAAAGAAATTTTTGAGAAAAGGCGGAAATAAAATTACCGTAATGGCTAATAATTATAACTCCCGCGGCGCGGCGGGCTTTAATTTATTGTCGGAATTATCATATAATGAAGATGTGGATATTACAGTTACTTCAAGCGGCGAATGGACGTTCAAAATTCCGGGAGACGAGCATAAATATAAAGCCGCGGAGGAGAACTACCGAAAAGAAGTTATAGCCCCGAATTTCAAAACTAATAGAACAAGTTGGATTGAAAGATAGGAGAAAAAATGCATTCTATTGAAGGAAAGAAAGTATTCATTACCGGCGCGTCTTCCGGTATTGGGGAAGCGTGCGCGTTTCAATTTGCTCAAGCGGGAGCGGATTTACTGATTTGCGCCAGAAGAATGGTTAAGCTGAATAAGGTAGCGGAGAAATTAAAAGAAAATTACGACGCAAATGTTTTCACTTTCGAACTCGACGTGAGGCGTTACTCCGATGTTAAAAATAAGATTGAAAATCTCCCCGAAGAATGGAAGGAGATAGATATACTTGTAAATAACGCCGGACTCGCGCGAGCGGCGGATAAAGTTTACGAGTACGACGTTAGCGATTGGGATGAAATGATAGATACTAATATCAAAGGGCTTCTTTACGTTACGCGCCTTGTGGTAAGCGGAATGGTTGAAAGGGGAGCGGGTCATATCATCAATATCGGTTCGACCGCCGGACACGAATCCTACATGGGCGGCGGAGTTTACTGCGGAACTAAACATTTTATTGACGCGGTAACAAAAGGATTTAAGCTCGATCTGTTAGGAACGGGCGTAAGGATAAGCAGCGTGGCTCCGGGAATGGTGGAAACGGAATTTAGCTTGGTGCGTTTTCACGGCAACGAGGAAAAAGCCGCAAATGTTTACAAAGGTTTAACGCCTCTAACCGCAGACGATGTTGCCGATGCGGTTCTTTATTGCGCTACCCGTCCGCCGCATGTAAATATTAATGAGATAATTCTTACGACAAAAGATCAGGGAAACGCGTTTTTATTTAATCGGCAAAATGATTGATCTGGCATAAACTGAATCATTAAGCAATATATCTCCGCGCCAAATCGGTATATTCTTCAATCTGCGCTTCCGCCCATATTCTATTTGTTCCCAATTCTTCCGCCATAATTTTTGCTACCGTGGGCGCTGCTTCCAAACTTGCTTTTGCGTTCAGAAGAAGCGCTCTTGTTCTTCTCGAAAGAAAATCTTCCACCGTGCGGCACATTTCTTTCCTTATCGCCCAAATTACTTCCCCCTTATGGAAAGGCAATTCCGGATGAATAAGATCGTACAGATTATATTCGTTGCAGATAATTTTCACATCTTCGGCGTCCGAACCGTACATTCCGAAATATTCGAAATCGGATTTTTCATTCGTGTGTCCGTGAATTTTCAAATCTTCTGTGATGCATCTAACATCTGGCAGATCGGCTAAGATTAGAGCTTGATCAACGGCGTCTTGCGCCATTTTCCGGTAAGTAGTCCATTTGCCTCCGGCAATACTTAGCAGTCCGCTGTTGGAAATTAAAATGGAATGCTCTCTCGAAATCGCCGCCGTGTCGCCGGAGTCGCCCGATTTCACGAGAGGACGCAATCCGGAGAATACAGACAGAATATCCTTCCTTGACGGGTCTTTGGTTAAATAGCGAGCCGTATGCTGCAGCAGAAAATCAATTTCCTCATCCGTGGCTCGCGGTTCCGCTTCCGGCTTATCCGCTTCTATGTCGGTTGTGCCAATTAAAATCCGGTTATGCCAGGGAATGGCGAATAGAATTCTTCCGTCGTCTGTATGAGGAATCATCATCGCCGAATCTCCCGGAAGGAATGAAGAGTCGAGAACAATGTGAGTTCCGCGGCTCGGCTCAACAATCGATTTACTCTCGGGGTCGTCTAATTTTCTAAGATTATCTGTAAATACTCCTGTAGCATTGATCGTTACTTTGGCTTTAATTTCAAATTGATCGCCCTTTTCTTTGTCTAATGCGCGTACTCCGGTAATTAGTCCGCTCGATTTAATAAAACCGGTCGCTTCGCAGTAATTAATAACCGAAGCTCCGTATTCGGAAGCGGTTTGCAAAATATTTATAAGAAGCCGGGCGTCGTCGAATTGACCGTCGTAATAAATTACTCCGCCTCTCAGTCCCTCTCTTTCGAGCGTAGGAATATGTTGCAGCGTTTCTTCCACATCAAGTAATTTAGAATCTCCGAAACCGTATTTGCCAGCCATCGAATCGTACAATTTCAATCCCAATCCGTAAAAAGGGCTTTCCCACCAATTATATGCCGGAACTACAAAGCGCAGATTGCTGACTAAATGCGGAGCGTTTTTGCAGAGAAGTCCTCGTTCTTTTAACGCTTCAATAACGAGCGTTAAATTTCCCTGCTGTAAATATCGAACTCCGCCGTGGACGAGTTTTGTGCTTCTGCTCGAGGTGGCTTTGCCAAAATCGTATTGTTCGAGCAGGAGAGTTCTGCATCCGCGGGAAGCGGCGTCGAGAGCTATTCCCGCTCCTGTGGCTCCGCCGCCGATTATAACAAAATCCCATTTGCCGCCGTTTTTAATTTCGGCAAGCGATTCCGATCTGTTCACTACTCAGCCTTCGATTTGAAAGAGGATAATAGACCTTTGAATTTATCCCCGATCCATTTGCCGAATTTAACATGGGGCGCAGAGAGGAATCTGTCTATTATTGCCGCGACTTGACGCGTTCGCAGATACCCGAATGATTTATGCGCATTAGAAATTCCCCGACTCTGATAATCGTTTTTCACTATTGCCGATTTCGGAATTACGCCGTGTTTATTAACTTCAAACATATCTTCGAATTTATAATTTACCGCGAGTTTATCGTTCATATCGGCAAAATTAATCCAGTTTTTTGTTATACATTCGGGAGTTTTGGCTTTCCCCTCAGCCGGTTGATCGGAATCTTCTTTTATTTTACTGAATATGAACGGTACTGTTAAAGGAGAGCCGATAGTAATTAAAGTTTTTATTTTAATTTCAGAATTTAATTTCATCAGTAGGTCATAGGCTATTATAGTGCCCATTGAATGAGCGATTAAAAGGATTTCCTTATCTTTGTGTTTTAGAAGAAGCGATTTTAACCTTTCCCGAATTATTTCGTTTGCCATACAGTAACGGTTGTTTGAGTCCATGCAGTTTTTTGTGAAGTAAACCGACAACTCCTGAAAGAAATGTTTAATCACAAAATCTGTAACGGAAGGGAAATATACGTGGAGTTTTTCGTTAAAAAGGATATTATTCAACTGGTCTTTAACGGATTGGAGCATTGTTGTTTTGAAAGAATGATTTTCCAGCGGTTCATTTTCGCTTGCGGGAACGTATCTCTCGTCCATAAAATCTTCCGCGTCGTCGTCCGTTTCGTGAATGTCCTGCAGGTGAGGATGGAGAACGTCCGCCCAATACGCGAGTTCAAAATTATTAATTTCCCGCGGACATTTAATACGCAGTAATCCTTCCTGAATTGCAAGCCTCCACCACTCTTCGAGAAGTAATTGAGGAGGTTTGTTTCCCAAACCGTGAATACCGATAATAACTCGCTTTTTCATCATTGAGCCAAATTAATTTATTGTTTTATATTTTAAGCAATTCATTTTTCAACCATTCCCCGCGGTTTGTTGTGATGCCGTCAATTTTCCATTCGCATAATTTTTTTGCTGTTTCGGCATCATCCACCGTCCATGTGAATAGTTTGAGTCCGGCGTTCTTTATTCTATCCGCATCGCTTTTACTTTTTAACAATCTAAAATCCAAGTCCAAACCTTGCAAACCCGCGGACTTGCACTTTGCTATCGATTTATCAATTACCGAATTATTTGAATTAAATAATTTCTTCTCAACAATCAAATAACATTCGTATCCGGGTATATTATTTCGCACGTCTTTTAATACTTTAAAATCGAACGCTATAAAACTAATATTTAAATTCGGGAATTCTAAAAGTAATTTTTTTAATTGTCCGGTAACCGTCTTTTTGCCTTTAATTTCCACGAACAAACGCGCGCCGGACGGAATTGATTCAAAGACTTCTTCGAGAGCGGGAATTTTCTCCCCGGTGAATTCCTTTCCTTTGGATATTCCGACGTCGAGCTTTTTTAGCTCTGTGAGCGTTTGAGAATCAACTCTCCTAAATTTTCTGCCCAGCCTTAGAGTATTCGAATCGTGAAACACAACCAGCCGGTTATCTTTAGAGAGCTGAGCGTCAATTTCCACAGCTTTATTATTTCTTTCCCACGCTAAATTGACAGCCGCCATTGTGTTCTCCGGCGCGTCGAAAGATTCTCCGCGGTGCGCAATAATGAGAGGTTTAATTTCCATTTTTCTCTTTAGCTAAATTGATAATAGTTCGTTTTTTAATAAGAGTTATTACAATTCTTATTTTTGTTTCGTTATTTTAAATAAATAAAACAAAGAAAAAAAATGGGAAAAGAATTAAACGCAATAAATTTAAATGTCTTATCACTCTGAATATTCTGTTTTCATACCTCAAATTTATTTATTAGAAGCTTTTGCGAAACTTCCTTTTGTCATATTGAGCGGAGCGAAATATCTCGATTTTAAGTAACATTGAGATTCTCAGAATGACAATTTGTCAGTTATTCAAAGGTTTCTATTATATGGATTAACGAGTTTGTCACAGACTCCCCGAAAGTATTTGAGACAAAACTGCTCGACCGTTAAGTTTTCATTTTTATAATTATTCATTTTTAATTATACTGAAATGAAAAAATTATCTATTAGTGTTTAGGAGAAAAATGG
>CAYNUJ010000093.1:0-5317 GCA_964400095.1 uncultured Melioribacteraceae bacterium | reverse complement strand
TTTTTAATTATACTGAAATGAAAAAATTATCTATTAGTGTTTAGGAGAAAAATGGACAAAGAGAATTACAAAAAACCGATGATGAAAGAAGACGCGCTGGAAGGGAAAACAATTCTAATTACCGGCGGCGGAACGGGTCTGGGCAAATCCATGGGAAAATACATTTCCGAATTGGGCGCTAACTTGATTATCGCAAGCAGAAAAATCGGGAAGTTGGAGGAGGCAGCCGAAGAAATGTCTTCTTCTACCGGAGGCGAGGTTTTTCCGGTTCAATGCGATGTGTCCGATTACAAAAGCGTTGAAAATCTTCTTTCAAAATCTATAAAAAAGTTTGGCGCCGTTGACGGACTTGTAAACAATGCCGCCGGCAATTTTATAAGTCCGACCGAACGTCTTTCGAACCGGGCGTTCGATATAATTGTAAATATCGTGTTGCGGGGAACGTATAACTGCACTCTTGCGTTCGGCAAGCATTGGATAGAGGCAAAACAAAAAGCGGCGGTTCTTAATATTGTAACTACTTACGCATGGACGGGTTCCGCGTTTGTTGTTCCTTCTGCGGTATCCAAAGCCGGTGTTTTGGCGATGACGCGCTCCCTCGCGGTTGAATGGGCAAAATACGGAATAAGATTTAACGCGATTGCGCCGGGACCTTTCCCAACGAAAGGAGCTTGGGACAGATTATTCCCCGAAGAACTTCGGGAAAAACTCGACGTTAGCAAAAAAGTTCCACTTCGGAGAGTGGGAGAACATCAGGAACTCGCGAATCTCGCCGCCTATTTACTCAGCGATTTTTCGGCTTATATCAACGGCGAAGTAATAACTATTGACGGAGGCGAATGGCTTAAAGGAGCCGGACAGTTCAATATGCTTGAGGCAATTCCTTCTGAAATGTGGGATATGATTGAATCCGTAATCCGTAATAAGAATAAGGCTTAAAATAGTAGATATATAGTATTGCCACTAAATCCCTGTTTTTACATCAATATATTTTGTAAGTTTTGGAATAATGGAATAATGGAATAATGGAATAGAATTCGAAATTTAGCGGTAAACAGTTGTGTAAATAATTTTGTGTAAACGGTTAAAGAAACAGTTGGGGCTAAGCGGAGTGAAGCGACACGATCTGTTGTATTGTGCATTAAAAAAATACAATCGCATGATTTATTACGCCTGTCATTATTATTTAATTGCACATTGGTATTATCCGGCATAGCAAATGGTTGCGGTTTTATAAATGGTACTTGATAATCAAAAGCGCATAGATTGTCCAAAATAAAATATGACCCACCAATTATTAAGCCAGGTACAACACCAAATGCTGAAATATAACTCATTCCTAAATCGTATTTTGCACATAATTATATGACATCAATCCAGGTCTGCTAATTTCTCTCCCGCTGGTTTACCCAATCGCAATAGTAACCGCTTCTTTAAGCGACACAACCGGATGGAGAGTTATTTCCTTTTTTAACTTAACGAATTTGAAATTCGCCGAGGGAATTATCATTTCGCCGAAGCCGAGTTTTTCAGCTTCCTGAATGCGGCTTTCGATATGACCGATACTTCTAACCTCTCCGCCCAGCCCGATTTCTCCCATTACAATAAGATTATTCTTAACCGGCAGATTGGATAAACTCGAAGCTATAGATAAACACGCGGCTAAATCCACCGCAGGTTCGTCAACTTTTAATCCCCCCGCCATATTCAAAAACACATTGTGAGTCGATACGCGCACATTCGCTCTTTTTTCGAGAACAGCAAGGAGAATTGATAATCTTCGGTAATCGAATCCGGTAGCGACTCGCTGGGGATTGCCGTAATGCGAGGGAGTTACAAGCGCCTGCACTTCAAACAGAACCGGACGGGTTCCTTCCATACTCGCGGTTACGACCGAACCGCTGACTTCGCTTCCGCGTTCGCTTAAAAATATTTCGCTTGGATTTTTAACTTCGATAAGCCCCGTATCTCTCATTTCGAAAACGCCTATTTCGTTCGTTCGTCCGAAGCGGTTCTTTTGCGCTCTTAAAATTCTGTAAGTGTGATTCCTTTCTCCCTCGAATTGCAGAACCGTATCTACAATGTGCTCTAATATTTTCGGTCCGGCTATCGAACCTTCCTTTGTAACATGACCGATTACAATCAGCGCAAATCCTTTGACTTTGGCGAACTGCATCAGGTAGGAAGCGCATTCTCGTATTTGAGTAACCGTGCCCGGAGCGTTTTCAAATTCCGGGCGGTAAACCGTTTGGATTGAATCGATAATCACAACATCCGGCTCGGTTTTGGTTATTTGATCCGTAATTGCCGAAACATTCGTTTCCGGAAGAACGAGAATATTTTCCGAATTTATCTTCAGGCGCATCGCCCTTAAATTTAACTGCTTCGCGGATTCTTCTCCCGTTACGTAAAGAACTCTTCCGTTAACAGCCGCCGCGGATTGCAGCGCGAGCGTAGATTTTCCGATACCCGGGTCGCCGCCGATTAGAACAGCCGAACCGGGCATAATTCCGCCGCCGAGAACTCTGTCGAATTCTTCTATTGAAGTTTTAATTCTAACTTCGTTATAATCAATTTTTTGATCGAGAAGAACCGCTTCGCTAACAGCCGTAAAACTGTTCCGCGATTTATTTTTATTCGTTTCAACTCTCTCCTCGGAAAAAGAATCCCATTCTTCGCACGACGGGCATTTACCGAGCCAGGTTAACGATTCGTGCCCGCAGTTCGAGCAAATATACTTGGTTCTAATTTTACTCATTTATTTCCGTTCGTTTAATAAAATCTCGAATTACGTTATTCGCGGAATTTAGAAAGTCGTTCCCAGTTCCTTCGAAATAGATTTTCCCGTCGTGCATCATCGCTATTCTGTCCGCAACATTTTTTACGCTGAACATATCGTGAGTGACCACAATTGAAGTAACGCTCAACTTTTCGGCTAATTCTTTAATCAGTCCGTCTATCGAATCGGACATTATAGGGTCGAGCCCGGTAGTCGGTTCGTCGTAAAGAATGTATTCCGGTTCGGTAATTAAAGCCCTCGCCAAACCGATCCGTTTTTTCATTCCGCCGGAAAGCTCCGCCGGTTTTAACCCCTCCGACCCGGGAAGTCCGACTAATTCCAGCTTTTCGGCTACTTTCATTTCCAGTTCCCCGTCGCTGAGTTCAACTCCGTTTTCAACCAGAGGAAGAGAAATATTTTCCGCCACTGTTAAACTGTCGAATAAAGCGGCTCCCTGAAAAAGGAAACCGAATCTTCTTCTGATATTATAAAGAGCGCTTTTACTGCCGGGGTCTATTCGCTCTCCGTCAACTTCTACAAAGCCCTCGTCTGGTTCCAGCAAACCGACTATGTGTTTTAAAAGAACGCTCTTTCCGCAGCCGCTTCTGCCAATTATCGCCAGCGTCTCCCCTTTTTCGATTGTTAAATCTACTCCGCGGAGAACTTTGTTTTCGCCGAATGCTTTATGAAGGTTTACAATACGTATCATTTATTCAATAATAAAATTCAAAATTGAAATATATTAAAAGTAGGTATTAAATTTTGTTATAAATCTATTTACGTGTTAATTTAGAATACCAACAGGATAATATTTGTTTTCAGGGAATTGAATGTGTATAAAATTGAGAATTTGATAATAAACATAATAAGGAGAGTTCTCCGCGTTACGGCTAAAGGCAAAATAAAAAAACTGGGTGGAAGTAACGGCGTTTTATCGCTGTTGGGAGAAACTCTTAATGAAGCATTACAGAATAAAATCTCCGGCGATGAACTTCGATGGATTGACAAAATAGAAAGGATGAGAGAAAAATTAATTTCTTCCCGCGAGAAAATTTCTATTGTTGACTACGGCGCGTCGAAAAGAGAAGATACGCATGGACATAAACAATACGAAGGAAAAATTGTAAACAGAACGATAGGAACAATAGCGCGGCGGGCGGGCAAACCTTATTTCTGGTCTCTATTTCTGTTCAAATTGATTCGAAAATTCAAACCCGAATTCTGTTTGGAATTGGGAACTTCTCTCGGTATCTCCGCCTCATTCCAAGCAGCCGCGCTTAAATTGAACGGCGGAGGAGAAATAGTTACCTTGGAAGGAGCCGGAACTCTGGCTTCGCTTGCGGAAAGTCACTTTAGTTCGCTCGAATTGGACAATATTAAGGTTATTACCGGAAAATTTAAAGAGACTCTTAAAGAAGTTTTGCGCCCGGATAAATTAATTGATTTCGCTTTTATCGACAGACATCATGATGAAAAAGCGACATTAGAATATTTCAATGAAATATTTCCATTCCTTTCGGATAAAGCGATAGTTGTTTTTGACGATATCTCATGGTCGGCGGGAATGAAAAATGCTTGGAGAAAAATTGCCGCGGACGAAAGAGTGAAAATATCTTTAAACTTGCGGCAGATGGGAATCTGCGTTATCGACCCACAAATTGAGCGGAAAGAAAATTATTCGATTATGATGATTTGAGGATTACGATTTGCATATAATCGTTAGAAAACATGTTATTCCCTTTCTGCATTGTTCTTAATAATTAGTCGATAAACGGAAGTTCATTATGCCGTTTCCATTTAGGCTTTTCACAAACTACACAGGTCTATTTAACTAATAACATTTTTTTACTTTCTATTTTTTCTCCTGCAATTATTCTATATATATAAATTCCCGAGCTTACGTTTTGCCCATAGTTGTTTTTTCCATACCAAACAATGGATTTGTAACCGGCTTGTTGAGCTGCATTAACCAATACTCTTACTTCCTGACCAAGTACGTTATATATTTTTAAGGAAACGGCTGTATTTTTCGGCAGGTCATATTTTATATTTGTTGAGGGATTAAACGGATTCGGGTAATTTTGATGTAGTGCGAACGCAGCAGGAATTTGATTGAAATTATCTTTAACGCCAACAATAATTGGCGTTACAAACATTAGAGTATCCAAGCTTGGAATAGTGAACTTACCGTCATTTGCAGAAACAGTCCAGTTATATTTAGTTAAACTTGCTAAGATATCGGTTCCGTCAAATTTAAAAGAAGTATCAGCTTTAATTGTAAAAATTGTATCTATTGCGTTTCCAAATAAATTCAGTGCATAAGTCAGTGTGTCGTTGTCAACATCAATTGACGAATACCATAAAAAATCAAAAATGAAAGAACTTAATGTATCTCCGTCAACCGGTAGAAGAAGACTGAAACTCGAAGGCGCATCATTCTCGTTTTTCACGGTTACAATAACAGTATCGGAAACGGATAAATTACTATCGCTTGCTGTTATTATTAATTGAACATTGCCGAAAAAGTTTAACGCCGGT
>CAYNUJ010000092.1:0-11844 GCA_964400095.1 uncultured Melioribacteraceae bacterium | reverse complement strand
AACGTAACGAAATTAACAAACGGATTGAAAAGATATATATTATAATTCTCAGTGGCACTCCGTGAGACCTCAGTGAAACTCCGTGCAACAAAAAACATTACACGGAGTCACACAGAGTTACACTGAGGAAAAACTCAGTGGCTCTCCGTGAAACCTCAGTGAAACTCCGTGCAACAAAAAGAATTACACGGAGACACACGGAGAAGGCACGAAGCTACACTGAGGAAAAAGTTTCCAAATTATTCCGTGAAGTAACAATACAAAGAATTTCCGTTTCTCAAAATTCTTACTTATTTTAGCCGAAATTTTTAAAAGTATTATGATGAAAAACATTTCATTGAAAGAGTACATAGATAATATTCCCAAAGCGGAACTTCATCTGCATATTGAAGGCTCATTCGAACCGGAACTTATGTTCGAAATTTCCAGACGCAACAATGTGCCGCTTAAATATAATTCCGTTGACGAATTAAAAACGGCTTACAATTTCGGCAGCCTGCAGGATTTCCTCGATATTTATTACGCGGGGGCTAACGCGCTGCAAACGGAACATGATTTTTACGATTTGACTTGGGCGTATTTGGAAAAAGCTCATTCGCAAAATATAGTTCACACGGAAATAATGTTCGACCCGCAGACTCACACGGAGAGAGGAGTAAAATTCTCCGCGGTTATAGAAGGGATACATCGCGCGCTTTCCGACGCTGAAAAAGAGTTCGGAATGTCGCATGCATTAATATTAAGTTTCCTTCGACATCTGAGCGAAGAATCCGCTTTCGAAACGCTCCGTCAGGCGATTGATTATAAAGAATGGATCTCATTCGTGGGTTTGGACTCGTCGGAAGTCGGAAATCCTCCGGTAAAATTTAAAAACATTTTCGAAGAAGCGAAAAAAATCGGTTTTGCCCTTACCGCTCACGCAGGCGAAGAAGGTCCTCCTGAGTATGTTTGGGAAGCGCTCGATATACTCAACGTGGAAAGAATCGACCACGGTAACCGTTCGCTCGAAGACGAAAAATTAATTGAAAGACTCGTCGATGATAAAATGGCTCTCACCGTCTGCCCCCTATCTAATTTGAAATTGCGCGTTGTTGACGATATGTCGAAGCACCCGCTTAGAACTATGATGGATAAAGGTTTGCTGGTTACTATTAATTCGGACGACCCGGCGTATTTCGGCGGATATGTGAACGAAAACTATTACGCGGTTGCCGACGCGCTCGATTTATCCGAAGATCATATCTTCCGGCTCGTAAAAAATTCCTTTGAAGCGAGTTTTTTGGAGAGCGGGAAAAAACGGAATGTAATCTCCCGGCTCGAATCGTTCCATAAAGCGTGATAATTCCACCGTGGAGTTTTTCAGAATAATAGACGTAAAAAAACGGAAAAGGGAATATCGCGAAATATAAAATCCATTGAGGGAAAAGAAAGTGACAAATAATCTATCGGAATAGGAACCGGTGGATTTCTACTTTTTGTTGCTCAACAGAAGGGAATAATCGTCCGGATAATCAATATCTTCAAATATCTCACTATAGGAACAAGTCCAATATTTTTTCAGAAATTTACCGCTTAAATCTCTCAGATTTGTATTATCGTCCGCGTTAACAATTGCATCGGCGGCTTTTTTACCCAAAAGAATCGGATGTCCTTTTCGCCCTTTATTCATAGGCTGAATCCAATCGAAGCCGGAAGCGGTCTGTCCGGCAAATTCGGCATAAAATTTTTTTGGAATAGAAGGCTGATCTGCAAAATGATAAATTATCCAATCCGCTCCTTCGCAGCGCTGAACGCCTATCCGTAAGGACGAGAACATCCCGCGCTCATAAATTTCATTGTAAACCGTTTCTACTTTACAGCGCTGTTCCCCCGAAAGAAAATCATCCAAATGATTTACAATTTTAGAAGAATTATTTCCCGTAACCACAACAATCTTTCGGCATACAGCGCTAAGCTTTTCAATTACATTGATTAAAAAAGATTTGCCGTTGAAATCGAGCAAAGGTTTAAATGCATTCATCCTTCCGGATAATCCCGCCGCTAAAATTAAACCGGACACATTATTTGCACGAGAACTCGCCATAATAAATATCCTGTTTTATCTCGCGTAATGCCTTTTTTTCTTCTGATTTCTTGCCGGACGTTTTCCGCCTCTGTCCCTAAACGGTCTGGAACCCTTCGATCTGGCTTTCTTTTCGGCAATTTCCAAAACTAATTTACGTTTTTTATACGACGCGCCTTTGAATGCCTTCATTACGGCAGATTCAAACTCAGAGTCAACTTCAAAGAAAGAGAAATTTTTCTGTATGTCGATTTCGCCGATCGAAATATTCTTATTGCCTGTCATATCGTTTATAATACCGATCACTCTCGGCGGGGTTAAATTTTCCTTCTTGCCGATATTCAAAAAGAACCTTGAAAAATTGCCGGAACTTTCGCCGCGGGCTGATCTGGATTTAACATCCTTCGGGTCGCTCAAATCGGGGAGATGTTTGTAATAATCTAAGAACCTGTTAAATTCGACGGAAACAAATCTTTTTATCAACTCCTCGCGGCTCATCCAATCGAGTTTTTCGTAAATATCCGGCAGGAATTCTTCAACTTCATCATAATTTACTTTAACGTTTTCAATTTTATCCACAAGATGAAAAATTTGTTTTCTGCAAATTTCCTTCCCGGAGGGTACGTTCATTTTCTGAAATGTTTTATTTATCTGTTTTTCAATTTGTCTTAATTTGCCTTTCTCTTTCAAATTTGCAACGGCGATGGAAATGCCGTATTTACCGGCGCGTCCGGTTCTGCCGCTTCTGTGAGTATATATTTCCAAATCATCAGGCAGGTTATAATTTATTATATGAGTAAGATCGTTTACATCGAGTCCGCGAGCCGCTACGTCGGTAGCCACTAAAATTTTCAGATGTCTGTTCCGGAATTTATTCATCACAACATCCCTCTGCAGTTGTGTTAAATCTCCGTGTAACGCATCTGCGTCGTATCCGTCGTTCAATAATTTATCCGATATTTCCTGCGTTTCCCTGCGGGTTCTGCAAAAAACAATTCCGTAAATATCCGGATAAAAATCCATTATTCTTTTTAGCGCGGCGTACCTGTCTCTGGCGTGAACAAAATAGACGTGATGCTCAACGTTTTCTGCTCCCGTGTTTTTTTTGCCGGCAGTAATTTGCAGAGGAGTGTGCATATATTTCTTCGCTATTTTCAATAAGTGGTCGGGCATGGTAGCCGAAAAAAGAAGCGTTTGGTGCTCGTTCGGAATGTTGCTCAAAATGGCTTCGAGTTCTTCCTTAAAACCCATATTCAGCATTTCGTCTGCTTCGTCTAAGATTACGGTTGTAACGGTCGAAATATTGATAGCTCTGCGGTTGATTAAATCGTTTAATCTTCCCGGCGTTGCTGAAATTATTTGACTTCCATTTTTTACGTCTTGAATCTGTTTGTTTATGGCGGCTCCTCCGTAAACCGGAGTTACTTTAACCGACGGCAGATATTTAGCGTAAGCGGTTAAATCTTTTGCTATCTGCACGCATAATTCGCGCGTGGGACTAATAATTAATACTTGAACTTTTTTTGATCGTTTGTTAAGCAAGTGAAGGAGCGGCAGACCGTAAGCGGCGGTTTTGCCGGTGCCCGTTTGCGCGAGAGCTATAATGTCTCTTCCTTCCTCGTCTAATAATTCGGGTATAACTTTGTTCTGAATTGGAGTCGGTTCTACAAAGCCAAGCTCGTCAACGGCTTTCAATAATTCTTTTCGAACGCCTAATTCGCTGAATGTTTTCATTCTGTTCCTTTTAATATAAATTCAATAATACAATATGCTGAGAATTATTTTAATTTAAAATAATTTTCGGGTGACTTCATTTATCTGTTGGAGTATTAAGGCTGGACAACGACAAAACTGAAATTACGAATACAAAGATAGCTAAAAAATTGATGCGAAGACAAATTATTTAGACGAACTTCGTTTTATAATTATCACAAAAATGAGCGTAATAGTTATCCAGCCATAAAATGCCGAATTAAAAATTTTCAATTATCAATTGCATTTATAACTACAGTCCGTGTTGCCAATTTTTAATTTTAGTAAACGCTTTTTTATTATCCGCATTGCTTTTCATTGCGTCGTATCCAAAATCTTCTCCGCTGATTTTTTTAATTTTTGTGTAAACTTCTTCTTTCACAAATGGGAGTTCGCTTGTTTTTAAAATTGAAATAAGCAGCGCTGCTCCGCTTTTTTTATCAATAGTCGTAAGCCTTTCTGCAATTTTGAATTTAGAATAGTCATCTTTTTCGTTGTTGAATAACTTTTTCAGATTTTCAGGTTGGCTAACGGAATTCAAATATTTTGCCGCATCTTCGTCCGACATTTCACTTAAGTCGATGTTTGCTTTTTTTGTTTCTTCGGAAGAAATATTTTTCGTCATTTTTTCGTGATGATGCTCTTGGCGCCCGCCTTTAAATAAATTCCCGAGCAGATAAAATCCGAATATTACAAGTAAGGTAACGCCAACGCCGAGAGCGATTTTCATTATTGCTTTGGAACGGATTTCGGCTTTAATTACATAAAGAGTAAGAGCCACAAGCGCCAGCATTGCACCGTAAAATGCAACTACCGTTGGTCCACTCGGCAAATCGGCAATGTACGAAATATACAATCCTACGAAGCTAACCACTACGCCCATTCCCCAGCCGATTGCCAATTGTTTCCAAAGAACATCAGTAATCAGCATCGAAGTAATTGCAGGAACAACTAGGAAGACGAATACAAGCAAAACTCCTGCTGTGCCTACCGAGTGTGTTATTACGGCGCCGAATGAAACGTAAAACAAAAAATCCCAAAATTTTACATTCATTCCCTGCTTATAAGCCTGCTCGGGATGTTCCGATATCAGCAAAAACTGCTTGCGGAAAATAAAATGAAACACACCGACAACCGAATACATAATTGCGGCGTTGCGTATCGTATGCCACTTTACCCAAAGAATCGAACCTGTTAATATTTCTTTAATATGCTCGGCTCCGTGCGGCGCTTTGTCAATAACAAGAATTGAAACCGCCGCCGCAATTGCGTAAGCAAGGCCGATAACGGCTTCCTGCGGAATTTTTTCGTGCCGTATCCTCGAAATTGAAAACACAGCCGCGCCGATAAACGTAAACAGCAGCGAAAACCAATAAGCTCCGGTCGAGCCGGGCATTATCCCGAATAGAAAACCGACCGTTGTTCCCAACGCCGCAATTTGCGCAAGCGCCAAATCAACAAAAATTACTTTTCTTCTTATTACGTGTAACCCCAAATAAGAATGTATTCCGACAAGAATCAGTAGCTCGAAAAATGCCGGCGCCATTATATCCCAAATGCTTAAATTCATATTATTTATTATTTGTTATTTGATTATTAAAAAATAGTTGATATTGCCGTCCCGACACTTCGCAAAGGCGGAATGCAGGGATAACAATTTTTTCTAATTATTCCTTACGCTTATTTTATCAGCTTCTTTGAATGCTTTGTTTAATTCGCTAATCCATAAATCGATTAATTTAAAAACATTTTCTGTGTTTGGCGCGCCGTCCACAGTCATAGGAACAATCACCGGAATAGCGCCGACTTTATTGCAGATATTTCTCACTTTGTTTTCGTCAAAGTAATTAGCCGCAAAAATAACTTTCACTTTATCTGCTTTCATTTTTTTTACTAATTCCTCAACATGTTTGGGCGAGGGCGGAATACCGGGCTTCGGTTCTACGTGTCCGATAACCTGCAGCCTGAAAAGTTCCTTAAAATAAATCCAATTTTTGTGATAGTCCACAATTTTTCTGTTGCGGAATGGCAAGGCTTCTTTTAGCCAGCCGCCGAGATAGTCGATTAGTTTTTTACCTTTGTATTCTTTTGCTTTTAAAAATCCGATTAATGTTCCGTTGTTTGCCAATTTGGTTAAAAGATTACCGCCCATTAGTTTTAACAATTTGTTACCGAAAGTTTTTTCATCAATTTTGTTTTGAAAATTTTTCAAATTTGCACGGTAATAATCCGAGTTTTCAGGGTCAATTTTTTCCAATCCGATAGTAATATTTTCGGCGACTATTTTTAAGTTTAATGGATTTGTCGTTACGTGCGGATTTCCATAAATATGCAAACCTCCTTCACTGCGAGATAAAACCGAAGGTTTATCCAGCAACTTAATTCCGTCGCTTGCGGAAACGTAGCCTTGCTGACCGCTGCGGATATTATCGTTTTTCGACATATCAACAAGCGTCGGCGCCCACAATTCCAAATCCAATCCGGTTGAAACAAACAAATCTGCATTACTGAGTAAAACCGCGTAACTCGGTTTCGGTCTTACAAAATGAGCGTCCTGGTCGCCTTGAACAATGTAGCGCGTTTCCACTTTGTCGCCGCCTATTTCTTGTGCAATACTTGCGTAAGTGCTTAACGTAGTTACAATATTTATTTTATCTCTGCCGATAATTATGCTCGACAAGAACATTAAAAACCAAATATAAATTATTTTATTTTTCATTTTAGTAACCTCTTTAGTATCTGTCGTGTTTATGAGGACCTACTGCCCAAACGATTTGAAGACGAATCATATTTACCGCTTCTGGCATTTCAAAACCGGTTAAGTAATTGTGTTGTAATCTAAACCTCACCCAATGACTTTGCTCCCAAGTTAAATATGTTGCAGTTTGGAACATAAATTTTCCGCTGTTATTTTCTTCAAACGGCTGTGTATAGTCAAAACGGACTCCGCCTTTCCAGCGCTCGGCAAACCGGCGCTCAAAATTTGTATAACCGCCGGAAGCAATTATTCTGCCATTGATTGTTTGCTTGTTTCCGTAATAAAATTCGCTTCTCCACAAAAACGAGCGGTAAAGCGCTTGGTTAACCGGTTCCCAAAAAATAGTCAAATCGGCGCCGGCTAAAGCGGTTGTTCGGGCATCTCCCAATATTTTATTACCCGGAATATCAATTCCTTTAATATTGTTTTCGCCAAGCATACCGGTAAATCCAAGTTCGAGATAAGTATTCCGCGAAAGGTCCCAATAATTTTTAAAATGCATTAATGCAGCGGGAAAGGAAAACATTTTCCCGGAAAATAAATTGTTATTGCTTCCATTGGTAATTTGTAATGTTAGTTCATTAGCATCGGAAGTAAAAGCAGGCATTGTCCAATTGAAAGAAAAACCGATTTGTGAAAGACCGTCATCACCAAAAATAGTTGTTAAGGCGAGCGGGTAATCCTGCTGGTCTAACGAATGATCGTGCCATCTGTTTAATACGCCGAACTGCTGACGAAATTTACCGGCGGTAAAACTAACTTGCGGAATAAATTTTGTTAAAGTAATATAAGCTTCCGCAAGTTCAACACCTTCGGGGTTAAATTCCACAGCCGCTTTAGTAAAACTGAATGGATCTAATCCGCCCTGAAAATGGACGGAAAGAGTTCGAAAATATGCTCCGGTTCTGGAATCATTGTAAAAACGATTTTTGTTAATTACATATTGTCCGTACATATCACCGATAACACTGATTTCGGGATTTATTGCCTGCAGCGAACGCTGACCGCTTCTGAATACTTTACTTTTATTTTCAGCCGGTTTTTCGTTAGCTTTCGCTTCGGCTTCATTTAATAATTTATCCAATTCATTTTGCTGAATTTTTTCTTCTAACTTTTTTACTCGAGCTTCCAAATCTGCAATTTTTAATGAATCTTTATCTTGTGCAAATAGTGAACAGTTGAAAAAAAATAAAAAAGAAAGAAGAATTATGACTATGTTTTTCATAAACTTTTCCTCCGTAAATAAAAACAAATCGAAAATATTCATAACTTGTAACGGTATTAATAATACCGCTCGATATAAATATTATAAATAATTAAGAATAATTAAATGATTTGCTGTGGAGGCGCTTTGTTAAGAACAATGAAAAGTTGCGGCGAAAGTTTATTCTGAAAGGCTTTACGTTCGATAATTTTGCGTAAAAATGGAATTGCAAGGCTAATGCTTAATAAAAAAGCAACAGAAAATGAAACAAGATTTATACTTAAAATATATCCAGGACAATCGTAGTGATGTATTAAATCAACAGGATGATTGTGAAGCAGAGGAGCGACCGAAACTTGAACGGAAAATATTAACGCCCCTGTTAAAAGTAATATGTGAAAATATTTTTTCATTTATCGAAAACAATTAAAAACTTGAGAGCAAATTTATAAAAAGTTTAACCCAAAAACTATCGACAGAAATGCTGAAGTTGATTTATTCATTACCTCTTTTGTTTATTCTTTGTTTGGGACTAAAGTCCCTTTCTGAATTTG
This sequence comes from uncultured Melioribacteraceae bacterium, assembly GCA_964400095.1. GTDB lineage: Bacteria > Bacteroidota > Ignavibacteria > Ignavibacteriales > Melioribacteraceae > CAYNUJ01. The sequence continues at coordinate 3,514 of CAYNUJ010000092.1, read as the reverse complement.
ATACCCAAACCGAAAGGCTGTCTCGAAAGACTTTCCCGGTCATTCTGAGGAGCGCAGCGACGAGGAATCTTTTGAATGAAGCTAAATATCAAGTTTTTCCCGATAAGTTTATTTTACATAAAAATACTTTTGAGACAACCTCCAATAAGCCCCCGATAATTTTCAGCGTAATTACATTTTTCCGGAGATAATATTTCAAATTATTGCACTTTTCTGGAGATTGATTTACATTTAATTACATTTTTCCGGAGATAAATGATGAAAAGGCTTCTCTACGATAAATTACTGGATTGGAAGAAGGATAAAAGCAGAAAACCGCTTCTGCTTCAGGGCGCGAGGCAGGTGGGAAAAACATACTTAATTAATCAATTTGCCAAGAACGAATATCAGAATTCCGTTTATCTCAATTTCGAGGGGGAACCCGGTCTTGCAACGCTCTTTTCAGGCAAGCTCGATCCGGAAAGCATCATTATTAATATAGGTTTATATTTGGGCAGAAAATTATCGCATGAAAACACGCTTTTTTTCTTCGACGAAATCCAAGCCTGTCCGGAAGCGATTACTTCGTTGAATTATTTTAAGGAGTTGGTTCCCGAATATCATGTCGTCGCCGCGGGTTCTTTAATCGGAGTAAGTGTCGGCAAAGATCGAAGTTTTCCGGTCGGTAAAGTGAATTTTCTTCGTCTTTATCCGATGAGTTTTGTCGAGTATCTATTCGCTTTCGGCGAAGATGTTTTAGTTGAAGCGATTATGAATATAAGGGAAATTGTGCCTTTCCAAGAAATAATCCACGACAAATTATTGCGGCATTTGAAAATGTATTTATTTCTCGGGGGTATGCCGGAGGTTCTGCAAAATTATTTGGACAATAAGGATGTACAAGCGGTGAGAAAAATTCAAAATGAAATATTGGAATCTTATTCCAGAGACTTTTCGAAATACGCAGATAAAATTCAAGCTGTAAAAACTTCGGAGGTATGGAACTCGATTCCTTATCAACTTGCGAAAGAAAATAAAAAATTCAAGTTCAGCGATGTACGTAAAAACGCCCGCGCCTCATTATACGCTTCGACTATTGAGTGGTTAAAAATGGCTGGATTAATCAATCCGGCATATAATGTTTCCGTTCCAAAATTACCGCTCGGCGGTTATTCGGATCTCTCCAAATTCAAAATTTATACGCTCGACACCGGACTTCTCGGCGCGGCGCTCAAAGTTACGTCCGATATTATAATTAACGGGAACGATCTGTTTTCCGAATACAACGGCGCGTTCATAGAAAATTTTGTCGCTAACGAATTGAAAATTTTATTCGGCGATGAGTTATATTACTGGAAATCCAACAGCGACGCGGAAGTGGATTTTATAATTCAATCGGAAAATGAAATATTTCCGCTTGAAGTGAAATCCGGATTGAGCAGGAATATAAAGAGTTTGAGGAGTTATCAGCAGAAATTTAATCCGAAATACATTCTCCGAACCTCGCCGCGCAACTTTGTTCGGGATAACGAGTTTGTAAATATTCCCCTTTACGCTATGTTTGCAATGAACAATATTTTCAATCTTATTAACCGATGATTAACAATGAAAACTATTGATATTAACACATGGAACCGGAAAGAGCATTTTGAGTTCTTTTCAAAATTCGACGAGCCGTATTACGGAATTACCGCCGAAGTTGACTGCACAATCGCTTACAAAAATGCGAAGGGGATGAATATTCCTTTCTTCGTTTACTATCTTCACAAATCGAATTGCGCTATAAATGAAATTGAAAATTTAAAGCTTCGGATTGTCGATAATCAAGTTGTTCTTTACGACGTCGTTCACGCATCTTCTACAATCGGACGGGAGGATGGAACTTTCGCGTATTCTTTTATTGAACACAGCGGCGATATAAATGTATTTTACGAAAACGCTAAAAAAGAAATTGAGCAAGTAAAGAACTCCGCCGGCTTAAGATTAAACGACGAAGCGAAGAGGTTCGACACGGTTCACTATTCGCCGCTGCCTTGGATTAAATTCACTTCCGTTACGCACGCGAGGGATTTTAAACGAAACGACAGCGTACCGAAAATAAGCTTCGGCAAAGTAACCGAAACAGACGGAAAGCTGACTATGCCCGTCGGTATTTACGTTCACCACGGTTTGGTTGACGGGTACCACGTGGGACAGTATTTCGAGATTTTTCAGAATTTATTGAACGAGGAACAGTGAAAAAATTCGCGGCATTACTAAGAGGCATAAACGTAAGCGGGCAGAAAAAAATTAAAATGGCGGAGTTAAAAGAACTGTTCGAATCGCTCAGTTTCGAAAACGTAACGACTTACATCCAAAGCGGGAATGTCGTTTTCCATTCTGTAATAAACGATAAAGCAAAATTAAAGGGGAAAATAGAAAAAGCGATTTTCGATCATTTCGGATATGAAGTAAGCGTGTTAATCCGTGCGCGGAAGGAACTGATAAAAATATTAAACGACAATCCGTTTATAAGCGCGGAAGTTGACGAAACAAAACTCTACGTTGTTTTCCTCGAAACAAAAATTGACTCAGCCGCGGAGGAAATGCTGATTACCGAAAAAGCCAAAGAGGACAAATTCAAAATCGCAGGAACGGAAATTTATCTATTTACTCCCGGCGGATTCGGCAGAACATACTACAACAACAATTACTTCGAAAGGAAATTGAAGTTAACCGCCACAACGAGGAATTGGAGGACGGTGAAGAAGTTATATGAAATTTTATCGGGGTTTGAATAGGTCGCGAATCACGCAGATATAGCGGATTATCGCGGATTGAATTATCATTAATTTTCAATATGGAGTTCTTTTTCTTCTCACTGATTTCATAAAAATTTAGTACCCGCTAATTGCATTGTTATTTTTTTAAATTTTCACTATACTATCAACCAAATTTGGGAACATTGTAAGAATTCATTTTGAGGTAAGTATGAAACGTTTATGCAGGGCATTTCTTTTAAGTTTAATATTCCTCTCAATTACTTCGGCGCAAAATTTAACGGGCGAAAGCTCGGAAATCAGAGAGACTATTCTTGACGCCAACAATATTACTTCGGTGATTTATAATTACGGTTCGATTGGCGTTCCGAATCGTTATGGAAATATTGCCGACTTTACATGGAGACGATTAGGCTATATGTCGGAATTTGGACCTTTGTTTGCCGCCGAAGTGATAGATAAAAATGGTAATGTACAACATATTGTGGACGATAGTTTTATACGTACTTTTCAAGGGGATTACGACCCGACCGGAACCGTGAAGTGGGGCTGGCTGCCCCGCGCCGGTTATACCAATTCTTCAGGCGATCAAATAGCGCAGAGTTCCGATCCCTCGACTTGGAACGAAAGCTGGAACTCGTGGCCCGGAGAGTTCGGAAACGGAGTGATCGTCGGGAGTAATGAGGCTTTTTATATGATGGATGATTTTACTAATGCCGAATTCCCTTATTATCCTTCTCAAGAAGATTCCTCAAAAAGAGGATTGGGCGTCAGCG
>CAYNUJ010000091.1:0-12104 GCA_964400095.1 uncultured Melioribacteraceae bacterium | reverse complement strand
TAATTTACAATTTCTAATTTTTAATTTTTAATTCTCAACCTTGTAAATGGTATTGAACAATAACGCGCAACATTTTTCCCTCCGTGACCTTTGTGCCTTCTCTTGCCCTCTGTGGTTAAACAAGAGTTCTTTTCTCAACCGCTAAGCCGCCAAGACGCGGAGAAATATTGAACGCTGATAACGCGGATCAAATTGATTTACACGGATAGGAGGAATGAAGAATTAGAAATTATGTCTAATATTTTAAAGGTAGAAGACCAATTTTTTATTTTACTTTTTCGTTTTGGATTATTTAGGCGTCAAATATATTTTCGCGATAGCTTATTGTACAAGTTCGTTTTAAACAGAAGCATCCTAAATGGTAAAAAAATGCAATACTCTGGATATTTCTGTTGATAAATTCCCATTCATAAATTATCTTACATAAAAATAATATAAAAGATAAGATGAAAAATTTGTTCAACATAATAGATATGCGCTGCCGCCTGAACGGAAAGGTTTCATAGGCGGGAAAGATCATATCTGGAAAATTTATTAAGGTCTTTCAAATTTAGGAAGACCTTTTTTTGTGAGGGAAAGAATGAAAAAGCAGAGTAAAGCCGTTAGAAAACAGACGGAGAGAACGAAGAACCGCGAACATTCGTCGCCGATATTTATGACTTCCAGTTTTGTATTTAACGATGCGGAACAGGGGCGGCGGTTATTTGCGGAGGAAGAAACGGGGAATATTTATTCGCGCTTCTCCAATCCCAATACAACCGAACTTATTGATAAAATGTGCTCATTCGAAAATATGGACGCGGGATTTGCTGTTGCATCCGGTATGGCGGCGGTTTTTGCCGGATTCGCGGCGGTTCTGAAAGCCGGAGATCATATTGTCGCTTCCCGCGCGCTCTTCGGCAGTTCACATCAAATATTAACCTCAATTTTACCCCGCTGGGAAATTACCTCCACTTATGTTGACGCCGACAATAAATCAGCGTGGGAAAACGCAATAACCGAAAACACGAAAATGCTCTTTGTCGAATCCCCTTCCAATCCCGGACTTGAACTTGTTGACTTGGAGTTTACCGGTTCTTTAAAAGAAAAATATAATTTATTGCTGAATGTCGACAATACATTCGCTACGCCGGTCATTCAAAATCCGGCGGATTTCGGTGCGGATATTATTTCTCACTCCACTACAAAATTTATAGACGGACAGGGCAGAACAATCGGCGGAGTAATCCTCTGTTCTGAGGAAATCTACAAAGACGTAAAATTTTTCTGCCGTCAGACCGGTCCGGCTATGTCTCCTTTTAACGCTTGGCTGCTCTCAAAAAGTTTGGAAACGCTTCAGTTAAGAGTGGAAAAACATTCGGTTAACGCTTTAAGTCTGGCTGAACTTCTCGAAAAAGAAAAAACGGTGAATTTTGTGAAATATCCATTCCTTCCTTCGCATCCGCAATTTGAGTTGGCGAAAAAGCAAATGAACCTCGGCGGTGGATTGCTGACGCTCGATATCGCGGGCGGATACGAAAACGCGAAAAAATTTATCGATGCTCTTTCAATGTGTTCCAAAACTGCGAACCTCGGCGATACGAGAACTATCGTTACTCATCCCGCTTCAACAACTCATTCCAAATTAACCGACGAAGAAAGAGCAAAAGTCGGTATTTCTCCCGGATTAATCCGGATTTCGGTTGGATTGGAAGATTTTGAGGATATAAAAAATGACATCATTCACGCATTGGAAAAATCGGGGGATTAATGAATATCAAATTAAAGCGCGTGGACGAAGCTTTTCATTTTGAAGCAAATGGGGCTTCTCCTGTCAAGGTGAATATAGACGCTTCGGAAGCAATTGGCGGCGGCAATAACGGAGCCAGACCGATGGAACTGGTTCTAATGGGACTCGGCGGCTGCAGCGCGATAGACATTATTTCGATTTTGAGAAAACAAAAGCAGATAATTGAGGATTATGAAATTGAAATTAACGCCGAACGTTATGAGAGCCGCACGCCGTCTATTTTTAAGAAGATCAAAGTTACGCATATACTTTCAGGTGAAATTAAGGAGAAAAAACTTGTACGGGCTATTAATCTTTCCGTCACAAAGTACTGTTCGGTTTCCCATATTCTTAATCCGACGGCGGAGATTGAATATTACTACAAACTTAATTCCAATGAAATAATAAAAATGGAGAAAAATGATGGATAGTCTTTTCGGAACATGGGAATGGTACGTTGCGGGACCGCTAATAGGACTTTTCGTACCGCTGTTACTGATAGTGGGCAACAAACTTTTCGGCATTTCGTCATCTTTTGAACACGTCTGCGACGCCGTTCTGCCCGGAAGCAAAAAGAATGTTGTTAATTACGACAAAGCCAAAAATTCATGGAAATTTTATTTCGTTATCGGAATTGCCATAGGCGGATTTGCCGCTTCCTATTTTTTGAGTAATGAACCGGTGAATTTTCTGCCGGAAAATTACTATTCGCTCCCCGGATTAATTCAATTATTTATTGGGGGAATTTTTGTCGGATTCGGAACGCGCTACGCTAACGGATGTACTTCGGGTCATGCGATTACCGGATTCTCCTTGCTAAATATCGGAAGTATAAAGTCCACAATTGCTTTTTTTGCAGGCGGACTGATATTCACATATTTAATAGTTAATGTTTTTTAGGGGATAAAAATGAAATTCGTTTATACAATACTCGGAACATTGTTCGGAATAATATTAACAAAATCGGAAGTAGTTAGCTGGTTTAGAATAAGGAAGATGTTTCTCTTTGAAGAACCGCATATGTATTTAATTATCGGCTCGGCTATAGCCGTTGGCATAATTTCAATACAAATTCTGAAGCGTTTAAAAATCAATCCGATTTCAAAAGAGGAATTTAATTTAAAAGGAAAGGAATACCATAAGGGATTTATAATCGGCGGTCTAATATTCGGAGTGGGATGGGCGATTACCGGCGCGTGCCCCGGACCGATATTCGCTCAAATAGGAGCCGGCGAATTTCCCGCATTAATAACGCTTGCGGGTGCGGTTGCCGGAGCGTTCATTTATCATTCGATTAAGAGTAAACTGCCGAGATGAGAATTCGTTTGCTCTCATCCCGGTTAATTATATTATAGTACGCTTTCTAATTTAAGTTTGTTCGCAATCTCTACTTGTTCCAGCCATTCCAATTCTTCATTGCTTAGCTCATGAATTTGGCTCAAAATATTTTTGCATTCTTCAACAAAAAATCTTGCTGCGGGTTGATTCGAAAAAACCGGAGGGTCTTCGGAAATATACTCGTTCTCGAGCAATTCGTCCAATGCCGTATCGCAGAAATCTTCAGCGAAACCAAAATGCTTTCCAATTATTACCGCCATTTTTTTTTCGTGTTTCCCCAAGGCTTTATCTTTTCTTATTAGAATTAAAAATCCTCTTAAAAAATTACTTTTGTCCACTATTGTCATTTTCATTTACGTCTTCCGAGTATTGTGAGTTTATTTGTTTAATAAAAAAGTCCGGATTTGCATTGAATGTTTCTTTGCAGAATACCGAACAGAAATGATACGACTCATTTTTATATTTTGCAATTAACTTTAAGTCGTCCATTCTTCTGAATCCGATTTGCATTCCGCAAACCGGATCGAAAATTATTTTATCATCGTACATTGAAAATTCCTTTCTAATTAGTTTTTATTTAAATGAAACAATTATCACTTCGAATTTTTTCGGAAATTCACTGATAAAAAAACATTCAAAATTCCTATAATGCTTTAGATACTATTATTTTTCCCGAAATTTCATTTACGTTAAATTCTTTTAATGGTCTTGGCGGGGGTCCGGCTATATTAATTCCTTTTAAATTATAGTGCCCGTCATGACAAGCGCACCAAATATGTTTTAGATCAGGTCTGTATTGAACAATACAACTTAAATGCGTGCATACTGCCGAAAAGGCTTTCAATTCTCCGGATTCAATTCTGATTACAATAACCGGTTTACGACCAAAACGAACTATTTTGAAGTTATTGCTTTCTATTTCATCAGATTTTGCAGCAACGATAGAATTCGCAATAATGTTATTATTCCTCGGCGGTATTAAGTATGAAATTACAGGATAAATAAATGAAAACAAGCTCCCGATCGATCCGCTCAGAAGCGCAAGTTTCATGAATCTTTTTCTTGTCAATTTTTTCTCAATTAATTTCATATCTTTTTAGAATATTGAAAAATGATTTTTCTTCATTTTTAATTATGAATCCCGCCGATAATATATTTTTCGACGTTTCCCTATTAATATTATATCCGAAGACATTGACGAAAAAAGGATTAAAAAAATCCATCAAATAATTAAGCGGGAAAATATTCGAACGGACATGTTCCATCATCAAAAGTTTTCCGTTCGGTTTGAGAACCCGCTTTATTTCCCGTAATCCTTTTACCGGATTGGGTACCGAGCAGAACACGAAAGTGGTTATTATCGTATCAAAACTGTTCGACGGAAATTGTAAATCTTGAACATCCATAAACGAAAGCGAAAAGCCTGCTTTGTTTTTCCTCATAGCGTGTGAAAGCATCCCTTCGGAAAAATCAATTCCGGTCAAATTTGCGTCATCAGGATAATACTTTAAATTCTTACCGGTTCCAACTCCTACTTCAAGAATATTCCCATCGGCTTTCGAAATCAAAATACGTCTTAATTTTCTTAACGACAATTCCATAGGTAATTCAAAAATATCATAAACAACGGAGAATCTGTTATATCTTTTCCGAATCTTTTCAGTACTCCTTAACGAGTCGCTCATAGTCGTTCCATTTAAATTTCTTTAATAATTTTTTTAATAAATTTAATTATTTCGTCCGTCGGACAATTGTTATTCATTGTATCGAGACTGATTTTAAATTAAAAAAAATACTGCAAGAACCGTCGAAACAATCGAAATCGGCAGAAAATACTTATAAAACAGCTTAAATACTTCATTTATAATATTCATTATAACTATCAGAATCGAGAAAAACATCATTACGGCAATCATAATCGCTCCTTTTTTCTGTACATGGTACAATTATTGTTCCAACAGAATAAATTCGTTATTTTTATAATTGTTATTTATGGATTGGGAGATGAATGCCTGTATATATAAATGAAATATTATTAGTCGCTTCGATATTCGCGAGCGTTGGGATAATGTATATAATTTATGCGCGGGATAATCTAAATACATCCTCCCGTTTATATATGATGACGATGGCGCTGATAATCGGATATTTAGTTTCACACGGTGTACATTTTCTGTTTCTTAAAGCTTCCGACGTAACGATATTGGACCAATCGTGCCATTCCTTTTTGTTATTAATTCTTTTGTCGTTAACATTCTTTTCACTCTATTTCCCCGACAAAAAGAGGGTTAATCAAACGCTACAATTATTTGTTTTGGTTCCCTCGCTGATTATGCTTTTCGGGTTATGGAGTAATTGGTTTCTTCTGGAATCTCACTCGCATGACGGCATATTCGAAGCGCACTACACGGATTACTACTATTTGTTTTTAGTTTGGTACGGAATTCTGATATTAATAAACGTAATAGTTCTTTTTAATAAGTATAAGTATCAGAAAGATTCGGAGAAAAAAAAGCAGATTGCCCTTTTTGTATTCGGGTTAATTTTCACAAACTTAATTGCCGCATCGTTCGGAATGGTTCTCCCTTGGGTTTTGGGTTTCTATTATTTAGTGGAGATAAGCCCCGCTTCGTTTATAGCGGGAGTTATTCTTTTTACGACAGTCGGCGTGGGTAAATATAATCTGTTTCCCGTCGTGACGAAAAAATTGCATTCGTTCAGCATAACTAAAAAAGTGATCTTTTCAGCGTTAATTGTCGTTCCCATTATAATAATTCTTTTTCAAATTCCATTAGGAAGATTGGTTTTAGACGTAGATTCCGTCGAACTCTGGGAGAAGTATTTTATTTTAAGCTTAATTAGCGGAATATTAGTAAGTATTACCATTACATTCGTGATAATCAAAATTATTGCCGACCCATTAAATAAAATTCGAGATAGAGCGGAAGAAATAAAAAAAGGAAATTTCGGAATTCTTGTAAAGTACAATTCCCATGATGAAATCGGCGAACTGGCGGAGACATTCAATTCAATGTCGCTTAAACTTAAAGAGGACCGTGTGGAACTTAAAAAACAGCAAATGCATATCTCCCTTTTGCTGAAAGCTATTGAAAATTCTAACGCGGGTATCTGCATTTTAAACGGAGATTACACAATAATTGAAGCGAACCAGAAATTTGTTAAGTTTCATTCCTTGAGCGCGTCCGTAAAAAAAGGCGGACAACTGCTCCCGCATTATCGGGATATAATGAAGGAGAATGATTTTACGCGCGTGCGGGAATCGTTAATGGACGCTTCCAATTTTGAAAGCGAAATTGAAGTTGTCTACTCTGAAAATAAACTGAAAACGTTATTAATTTCTATTACCAATTTTGTTTTGGAAGAAAATTCTCCCGCGTTTATTATTGTTGAAGTGGATGTAACGGAAATAAAGCAATTGGAAAGGCAGTTATTTGAAACCGAAAAATTAGCCGAATTGGGCAAAATGGCGGCTGTTCTTGCTCACGAAATTAAAACCCCGTTAACTTCAATAAAAATGAACGCCGATATTTTATCGGGCGTTCTTCGTTTGGACGAAGACGAAAGGCAGTCGTTCGGAATTATTGACCGAGAGGTGAAACGGCTGAATAATCTTGCCAAAGAAGTGCTGCTATACTCCAAGCAGAGCGAATTGAAATTGGAAAATGTTAAACTGAAAGATATTGTTAGCGAGACAATTTCGAACGTCGCTACAAACGGAAAGCAAATTGATTTTGAAACTAAACTGAACGATGAAATTATTTATGCCGATAAGGAAAAAATTTATCAAGTGATAATGAATCTAATTATCAATTCCGTTGACGCTATCGAATCGAAGGGGAAAATAAAAATTTATACCGAGCGCGAGGGAAACAGCGTCGGACTTTTTATAGAAGATTCCGGAAGAGGAATACCGGAAGAAAATCAAAAGTTAATTTTTGCTCCCTTTATTACTTTTAAAGCTTCGGGAACAGGTTTAGGACTCGCCATTGCTAGGAAGATTATGGAACAACATAATTTTGAATTAACTTTTCTCGGTTCGGAACCGGGTAAAACTATTTTTTGTTTGAAATTTAAAAATTGATGGTGAAATAATGCCGAAAATATTAATAATAGACGACGACCGATCGATTAGAGAAACTTTAGTGGGCTTTTTTAAAAAGAAAGGTTTTGAAGTATTAAGCGCCTCAAACGGAAAGGAAGGATTGGACTTGGTACGCAAGTTCCTGCCGGATCTGGTTCTAAGCGATATCCGTATGCCGGAAATGAACGGATTGGAACTCCTCGAGAAAATCAAAGAATTTAAAGAGGAAATAAATGTAATATTAATGACCGCTTACGACGATATGCAGACTACGGTAAAAGCGATTCGGAAAGGCGCGTACGATTATCTCGAAAAACCGATTGAAATTAATAGATTAGCTATTATCGTTGATAGAGCGCTTGAGAACAAAAAACTTTCGGAGAAACTGCAAACATTTGTTACCGGCACGGACGAAGAATACAACATTAAAAACGAAATAATCGGTAAGACGCCGCTGATGAAAGAAGTGTATAAAAGAATCGGACAAGTTGCCGATAACAAGGTTACTACCTTAATTCAGGGCGAAAGCGGTACGGGAAAAGAATTAGTGGCAAAAGCGATACATTTCAGCGGAATAACCAAAGACGCTCCATTTGTAGCCGTTAATTGTACTGCGCTCAGCGAATCTTTATTGGAAAGCGAGTTGTTCGGGCATATGAAAGGTTCTTTCACCGGCTCAGTTAAAGATAAAAAAGGTAAATTCGAATTAGCCGGAGAAGGGACAATATTTTTGGACGAAATTTCGGAAATATCTCCTTCGCTGCAAGTAAAACTTTTGAGGGTTCTTCAGGAAAAGGAATTCGAGAAAGTCGGAGGGGAATTTGCGGTGCCTATGAAAGCCAGAATAATTTCGGCTACTAATAAAAATCTGGACGATTTAGTTCAGAAGGGATTATTCAGGGAAGACCTTTTTTACCGATTGAGCGTTCTCAAAATTGAATTGCCCCCGTTAAGGGATAGACGAGAAGATATTCCTTTGCTCGTTAATTACTTCCTTCAAAAGATAAACAAAGAACTGCATAAAAATGTTACAAAAATACCCAAGGAAGCGATGGAAAAACTGAAGAGCTACCATTGGACGGGAAATGTAAGGGAATTGGAAAATGCATTAATGCAGGCGGTAGTGCTTTCTACAACCGATGTTTTGGAAAACGAAAATATTCTTTTACGGCAAATTCCGCATTCCTACAACGAGGAAATAAACGAGAATTTATCCCTCGCCGAAATGGAAAAAATTCATATCTTGAAAGTTCTTAATAATTTGAATTGGGATAAACCCAACGCTGCAAAGGTGTTGGGCATTTCACTTCCGACTCTCTATTCCAAAATAGAGTCCTACAGTTTAAAACGCGAAAAGAATTAACGTTTAAGATTATTGTTCTTCTCCGTGTGATTCCGTTTGATCTGCGACCTTCGACAATCAGAATGCAAGTTCTTGTATGATTGTATGGATGTATGATTGAGCGGTCATCCTTAAATAAACCAACTTAATTCTTCATTTTCAATTTCTAATTTCTAATTTCTAATTGTAATTGTTCTTCTCCGCGTCTCTGCGGCTCCGCGGTTAAGAAAGGAACTCATGTTAAACCTCAAAGATTATTTATCTGTTTTTTCTCTTAACGATGTAGCAGTGATTTTATTTCTCCAGAAATTAATTTGCGAGCGAATATAATTGCTCCTATAACCGTCGAGTTCATCTTCGGCATTGGATAAATGCTCCTCGGCGATTTTCAATTTCTCCATTTCCGCGAAATCTTCCGCTTTGGTCAATTCCGCCAAAGGACGAAGCCAATCATCAATAATTGAATCATAATCAATTTTATCGAGCGTTGAAAGAGATTCTTCAAAAAGTTCATTCTCATTCAAAGCGGCGGCTTTAATAATTAAAAGAGAATTGGAAACGCCGTTCTTTTCAAAAACCGAATCAATAAAAGTAACTGTTTCGGCATTATTCCCAGCAGAATATAAATTAAAAGCTAAAATATAATCCTTAAATTCCGAATCGAATTTCCCCTCTAACAATTCCCCGCTAAGTTCGGCGGCGTAGGAATCCTCGTCGATTTCGTTGTTTCCGTTTCCCGCCAATAACAGATGACGTCTGTAATTCTCGTCCTCCCCAATAAATTTATACGCCAAAGCGCATCTTAAATTAGCGTAACCGACGTAGTCCAAAGTTGCGGTAGTTTCGAAATATTTATTGAAATATTTGATCGCCGTACCAAATTGATTCCTTTTGAAATAAATATCGCCGAGGAGCATATTTGCGAATGAAGTAGTCTGCGCGAACTTTTCGGGATGCAATTCGATAACAACATTCAACAACGCTTCCGCCGCCGGCAAATCTTTTTTCTCAATTTCAATCAATGATTTTTGATAGTAAAAAAGGACGTTATCCGGATACTTTGAAAGCAATAAATCAATATATTTTTCGGCTTCTGAATAATTTCCCGTAAACTCAAAATTAATTTTTGAAAGATGGAAAGCGGCTTCGTCTTTTGTGAGTATTCCGTCGTTAAACGCTATTGTCAAATACTGAAGAGCTTTTTCTCTGTCGTAATCAAGCCCTGTAATATCCAGAGCGACCTTAAACAATCCAGGCACAAAACTCAGAGCGTAATTGAAAACTCCAAGACCAAAATAAGCGTCGTTATAAGCGGGATTGGCTTTGATAATATCTTCGAAATCACCTATCGCGTGCTTTGAATCGAGAAAAGCCGACCATGAGTTCCCTTTGCTTGTATTAGCCGCCGCTTTCAGCAGATAAGTTGAACCAAGAATGAATTTTGTCAGAGCGTCATTTTCAACGTCCAATTTCTCTTCGGCTTTCCGGAGAGCGAGTTCGCTGAATTTATTGAATATTATAAGTTCGGCTTCGTCTCGGCAGCCTAGATATTTCCAAAAATGATTTTGGGACAGATAATAATATCCGGACGGAGATTCGGGATACTTCGAAATTACATCGTTGAAAACGGAATCCGATTTTTGAAAATTAAGATTGTATGCGTATTCCAATCCGTTTTTAAGTAATACAATTTGGGACTGACCGAAAAGCATTCCCGCAGAGAAAAAAAATAGCGAGCAACTTCGGATGAATTTATTAAGCATCAACCAATGTTTCTTTTAGTTGAAAATTCAACGGCGGCGGCAATAAACTCTCTGAATAACGGATGCGAGTTCGCGGCTCGCGATTTTAATTCGGGATGAAATTGGCAGCCTATAAACCAGGGATGATCCGGTAATTCAATCATTTCAACCAAATGTTCGTCCGGCGATGTTCCGCTGAAAACCATTCCATTTTCTTCGAGTATTTTCCTGAACTCGTTGTTTACTTCGTAGCGATGGCGGTGGCGTTCGGAAATTTTCATTTTGCGGTACGCTTTTTTAGCTTTCGTTCCGTTTTTAAGAACACAGGGATACGCTCCGAGACGCATTGTTCCGCCTTTTTCCTTCACCTTTTTCTGTTCGGGCATTATATGAACCACGCTGAATTTGTTCTTTACAATTTCGGCGCTGTTGGCTTTTTTTATTTTACACACGTTCCTTGCGAATTCAATTACCGCGCATTGAAGTCCGAGACAAATTCCAAAGTAGGGAACATTATTCTCCCTTGCAAATTGAATTGCGTTTATTTTCCCTTCAATTCCCCGCTCGCCGAATCCGCCGGGAACTAATATTCCGTCGTAATGATTTAACATTTCAAAATTGGATTTATCCTCGAACAATTCGGAAGATAGGTAATCAACTTTAACAAGAGCTTCGTTTTCGGCTCCGGCGTGAATAAACGCTTCGGAAATACTTTTGTACGCGTCAACGTAATCTGTATATTTTCCGCATACGGCAATATTAATTTCGTTGATCGGATGTTTGATTTTTTGAACAAACTCCTTCCATTTATTTAAGTCAATCTCCAAATCGGGCAGTCTTAGTTTTCTCAGTACTAATCTATCGAGGTTCTGTTCATACAATGTTAAGGGAACTTCGTAAATTGTAGAACAATCCGGCGCCGAGATAACCGATCTTTCAGATACATTGCAGAAAAGCGCAATTTTATCGCGCAAATTATCCATCAGCGGTATTTCCGAACGGCAGACTAATATATTCGGCTGTATGCCGAGTTCCAATAAATTTTTAACGCTGTGCTGCGTCGGTTTTGTTTTATATTCCTCCGCCGATTTAATGTACGGCACCAAAGTTACATGTATGCTGAGCGCGTTTTTCCGCCCGAGTTCAAGCATCAATTGCCGCATTGCTTCGATAAATGGAAGGCTTTCAATATCGCCTATGGTTCCGCCGATTTCCGTGATGACGACGTCGTATTTATTCGTCTCTCCAATGGCTTTCATCCGGTTTTTAATTTCATCGGTAATGTGAGGAATAACCTGAACGGTGGCGCCGAGATAATCTCCCCGCCGCTCTCTCGTAATAACGTCAAAGTAAACCTGACCGGTGGTTGTGTTATTCGCTTTCGACATATTAACGTCGAGAAATCTCTCATAATGACCCAAATCCAAATCCGCCTCGGCGCCGTCGTCTGTTACGTAAACTTCGCCGTGCTGAAATGGACTCATCGTTCCCGGGTCAACATTTATATACGGATCAAATTTTTGAATTGTTACGGAATAACCTCTGGACTTTAAGAGTAATCCTAACGACGCGGCTGTAATCCCTTTGCCTAAAGAAGATACAACTCCGCCTGTGATAAATATATACTTTACCTTTTTTTTGTAGTTCATAATGCGCTGATAAATGGTTTAAAATTCGGAATTAAAGATAATAAAAATAAATCCTATTACCGACAGGAAATAAATGAAATATCAAAGATTATTTTCTATTTATAAGATAAATGAATTTTGAACGGATATTTTTTCCCGAAATCACAACCTGCTCTTCACTTTT
>CAYNUJ010000090.1:3009-12231 GCA_964400095.1 uncultured Melioribacteraceae bacterium | reverse complement strand
CGGTTCGGATCGCTTTCCCATACATCCGGAGTGTAAAAGAATTTAAATGCTTGCGTGCCTTCCTGAACGTCGGCAATTACGGTTTCGAAAATTTCGTCGCCGTCGGAATCAGTCATTAAGTTGTCTGATCCCCATCCGTTGAAACTGCCTCGAACAAAAACACTGTCTGTTGTCGCGTCAAACACGCCTTCAGCCGATTTAACGCTCATATCGACCTGGAAAGTAACCGCGTATGTCGCTAAAGTTATAACGCTGTCGCGATCAAAGAAATCTGAAAACGTCGTGTCGCTTGTAACAATTAATTCGCGGTTCGGGTCAGATTCCCAAACATCGGGATTGTGAAAAAATTTAAAGAGTAGTGTATCGTTTGCATTGATACCTGAAACGGCGACTGAATAAATATCGTCTCCATCAGAATCATCCATCGGAGTAGAAGTGCCCCAGCCGTTAAAATTTCCACGAACGAAGACGCTGTCTGTCCCGCTAAACGAGGATTCAGCCTTTTTTACGCTCATATCTACGTTAAAAGTAACAGTAAACGGTTGAGCGTTAACTGTAAAAGCCATAAACAGCAAAACTGCCGAGGCTAATGTGAAAAGTTTTTTCATATTGTGCTCCTTATATTTGTTTTTGAATATTTAGTTGTGTCAAATTTGGCAAATTTAATCATTATCTCAGTGTTATCAAAAAGTTAATGTAATACCAAAGCTATGAATATTCTCTAAATATTCATATTTCTGATAAGAATAGTCTAATCCAAACTTAAAAAATGACAATTTATCATAATTAAATCCGAATCCGAAAGTTAATCCTTCCTGGCTGTCTTGCAGAAAGAGCGTTTTATAACCGCCGCGTAGGGATATCATTCCGTTGAGCAGAGCGAGTTCCCCGCCTACATTTATCCACTTTGAATTATCGTTCGGGTAATTAGCGTCCACAGCGAGAGTCAATTTCTGATCCATTATATCGAATGCCCTGGATAATCCTATCTGAAGTTTTAACGGAAGCTCGAACTCATCGGTGCTCAAAAACGCGTCGAGACTCTCGTTATTGCCTTTTCTTCCCGGATCGGTATCGTGACGCACGAGAAGGTCTTCTCCGTTCATCTGCATTTTGGTACCGTAGTTAGAAATGGAACTCGCAAACCTAATTCCATAAAACGGCGTGGTAAATATTGTGCCTATATCGAACGCAAACCCTTGAGCGCTGGAGTTTGAAATATCCTCGCGGATATACTTAATATTTGCTCCGAAAACGAATCTATCGGTAATGAATTTAGCGAATGTAATTCCAAAAGCATAACTGCCTGCGGAAAAAGTCTGACCGGTGCCTTCGGGATGCAATTCGGTTGTCACTTCCATGTTGCCGAGATTAAGCGCCGTAATGTTTACGCCGAGTTTTCCGAATCCTCCGGTTGGAATTACAACTCCGAAATAATTTAAGTTTACGTCGGCGAATAATTTTGTATATGTAAATATCGCCTGATACCCATCAACTTGGGCTATTCCGGCAGGATTCCAATACATAGCGGAAGCGTCGTTAGCAACGGAACTGTATGCCGCTCCCATCGCGTTTGCTCGCGGTCCAATTCCTATGCTCAAGAATTTTGCGGCGGTGGTTCCGGTTTTAGTTACCTGCGCTTGAGCGGGCAGGCTGAATACCAGAGCAGCAAAAATAACCGAAAATAATAATCTTACTCTATTCACTTTATTACTCCTTCTAATTTTCAAATCTTTTTACTTGATAACCGCAAATTTTCCAACTTTCTGTCCGATACCAGGTGCGTCTATATGATACAGGTAAATTCCATAGGAAATTGAAAGATTATCTTTCGAAAGCATATTCCAGTCTGCCGTACCGTCGCTGAACTGACTTTCGTGTTCAATTGTTTTAATTAACTCGCCGTTTATAGTGAAAATTCTAATAGTGCATTTAGCCGGCAAGTGAGTAAAGTGCAATTCGCGCAGCCCGCGTCCGCTGCTGAACGGATTAGCCGGCTCCCACAAAGCGGAAGCCATATAAGGATTCGGAACAACTTTAATATTATCTAAATCCGATTTGGCTTTGGCGTTATCAATATATCCGGCTTTCGCCACAAATTTAAATTTATCCGTTGATAGGAAAGGCTTTTTCAACCTGATTGAAGCCGTATCGCCCGCCTGCGGAAAGCGCAATCCTCCGGTTGTATCATCCGCAAGATAAAACCACCACGTATAAACCAAATCGCCGGTAGTATTTTCTTCGAGAAATACGATTCTGTCCTTGAACGCTCCCTTGGCGGATAGTTTACCATCATTACCGTCAACTTCCATATAAACAAAATCAATGAATTTTTCCGAACTGCGGTTATAAACTCTGAAGTTTACGGGAACAGCCGCAAAATCGAATGAAATTATCTTCATAGCAGTCGAAGTATCGACGCCGACATCTCCGAAAATAACGTCATAATCATTCGGACGAGGTTCTCCGCTAACGTTTAAGAATGTAAATTTCTCGAACGCGTAAGGCGGAATTCCTTCCGAGTTCCATTTTGAGGTTGCTTTATTAATATCCACTCTCGCTTCGTTTCTGAATTTCAATCTGAACCCGTCCGTAATCGGCTGCTCAAAATCTAATTCCATATTTGTACTTTTATATATTAAAGTATCATTAGACGTAGAATCAATAAGGGTAAAGTTTTTAGTCGTCAAAGTATCCTGCTGACCGGGTTTTGAAGCGGCTTTAATTGTGTCTTCGAAAGTGATATAATACTCGTGACCATTTTTAATTTTGTTAACATCCACTATATCATAAAAAATACTTCCGGTTGTCGAACCTTCTATTCTGTCAATTTTGCCGAGAGTCGGAGCGACATATCCCGCCGCCGGAGCTTCCGGCGTAACAACTACGACATTTTTACCGAGTTTAACGCTGCCGTCCGCTTGAAGCGAAATTCTCATCGGAGATTCCGAAGGAATAATATCTCCGGCAGGGAAACCGAAATCGTAGGAAACAACAGCGTAATAATAAGTGAATCCGTTGTTCACAGTCGAATCTATAAATGAATGCTGAAGTCCCGTATCGTCTCCGAGATAATAATGAACTCCGTCGATACCGGAAGAATCAAATCCGGTTCGTCCGTCCTTCAAATCGAATATAACTAAAGGCGTTCGGAATTGTTTGATGCCGAAACCGTTAGTGATATTTTCCGCGTCTAAAAATGCCGGATCGGAAGCGCGATAAATTTTATATCCTTCAAAATCTTCCCCGATTCCGCCAATATTATTGATATATCTGTCGAACGACTTCTCCGCCTCGCCGTCCCAATAAAGAGTTACTCTATTGTCCCCGGCAATAGCCGTAACAGTTGGAGTGATAGGAGCGTTAGCAAATTGATAGTCGTTATTGTAAGTTTCCTGCACCCTAACTCTTTTACGTAAAATTTCCTTTTTCCTGGCGTTGCCGTCGGGATCATCTGCAGGACCATTTGCGAGCATAACTGCAAGAGAGATCGGTTCGGTTTGACCGGCTTTAAGTGGGAAGAAAGAAGAAGAAACAAACAGATCGTATTCACCGGCAAGAACCGGGAAAGGCGAGAAAAATTTACCGGGAATCATGAAATCGAACCACATTTGCGCGTCCGAATTAATGTTCAGTCCTCCTGCGGCAATTTTCTGCGCATTGGTTATACCAATTTGGTCGGTTTCCGAAACGTCGGTAACGTCAATATTCGGCTCTCCGGGTAATCCGGTTCCTCCGCCGGAAGTTGGTTTACCGTCGCCTTCTCCGGGATCTCCAGTATCGGCTACGCCGTCCAATCCAACGTCGTCTTTAAGCGGATCCCAGTCTCCGTCGTTGTCAATTCCGTCGTTGCGGGCTTCGTCAACCATTTCGTCTATGCCTTCGTCCATAAATAAATCGACAAATCCGTCGCCGTCGTTATCCTTGCCGTCTGCATATTTTTTACCTAAATCTTCCGCTTTAACGTCGTAAAGAATAATATTTGTTCCCGGAACTTTATAGCGGTAATAAGGAGCGTCTGAAGCGGCAGAATCTATCATTGCCTGCGTAACGGTAGGACTCCCTTCTTCGCCGTCGCCGTCGTTATCAATGTAATCTTTAAAAGCCAATCCCAAATCGGAATCGTCCAGCATAAGAAGATGAACAACGCCGTTCTGAATAGCGTCCATTTCGGGCCATCTCCGCCATTTATCCGATTGAGCGCCGTCAATCATAGCTTGAGTTACAACCGGCGAACCGTCTTCGGCATTGCCGTTCTGATCGATATAATCGGCAAATTGAACGCCCACTTGATTATCGAACGCAATGTGAGTTTCATTTTCATCAATTAAGCCGTTTCCGTTATCGTCAATAAGATTATCCGCTTCTTCTCCTTCGAGCATATCAACAGTAACTAAAGGACCGCCGGGTTCGCCGTCGCCGTCGTTGTCAATTCTATCGATAGCGTTACCTGGGGTTTCCAGAAACGAGACCGCAACAATTCCAACGGGGTTATTACCGAAATCCGGCGCTCTGTTATCCGTATCTCTCGCCCAAAGAATATCTTCAAGCAGATCAAATTCCGAAATATCGTCCTGCGAATCGCCGTTGCCACCCACAAAATCCGCAAACCAAACGGTAACGCCGACTTTATTCAAATCCTTAGTTCCGTCATTTTTAATTGTGTGAAGAAGATAAATAGCGTCCTGCACAAGAACTTGAGACCAAGCCAAAGCTCTTACGTCGATAATCAATCCCATTCCTTTTCTAGTTAAGTCGGTAGAATCGGGGAAATAATTCTGATAACGGTCGTAACCGTCGTCGCTTGCGCGGTAGAACATTTCCTGATCGGCGTTAAAAACATTTTTCCCGAAATAACCGTTCCAAGCGCCAGTCCATCCGGGGTCAACCTGATCAGCCATTCTATCGGGCCAGAAGCTCGGCCATGTAGTTTTATCAACGCTTGTAGCAATTGACCTTTCCGGGCGATTATCGTTATAATATCCCGGTACGGGTTCTATATTCCAGCTTGCGCCTTGCGGAGAAGTACGGTAACTCGGCACGTCAATAATCCTTTGCGTCTCTCCGTTATCGTCAACTACTTCTCCCCCAACAAAAAGAGCCTGAAGCGCAAGGTAAACCTGTCCGGTATTCTTCGGCCATTCATAAGGAGTTTGAACGGAAATAGGGAACTCGCCTCCGGTTCTTCCGGAAAAAGCAAAATTATGGATAGTCGCTCTAATTCTATTCCCTTCCATCTGAGCTTTTGCCCTTTTACCCGAATCGCCTCTTTCCTTGCCCGGCGTATAACTCCTCTGCGCCATAATCATCCCGGTAGAAAGGGTAATAATCAAAATTATATTAAAAAACTTTTTCATTTATATTCCTCCTGAAAATTCAATTAGAGTGAGAACTCAAAACCAATTTCAACCTTCCGCGGTTCGCCAAAATTCCACGGCTGATTTAAATATTCCGCTACCGTATTAGGACGATTAGGATCTTCGCCTACATTCTGTCCTTCGGTTGTAAATTGCGGGTCTCCGGTATCGCCGAATACATTTACAACAATCTTTGTATCGAGCAGATTAAACACCCTCAAAAACGTAGTTACTTTAACGCCGGCAATATCAATTGATTTGTGAATTCGCATATCCATAGTAAATTGATTTGGTCTGCGCCTGCTGTTGCGTTGAAATCCGGATGTGATTCCTCTCTCTGAAGTATATTGAGTTATAGAAGGAGTGTACGGTAAACCGGTGCCAAATCTTCCCAAAAGACTTCCGCCCCAAGTTTCGCCTCCTATATAAAAATTTGCGTTCAGCATGTGCCGCTGGTCCCAATCTAACGGAATTAAATAGAGGGAAGGTTCGCGTTCGCTCCTCTGGGCGTCAAATTCTTCTTCGGGACGGGAATTGCTTCCTTCGGCAACTTGATAAGTATAGTTCAAATCGAACGACCAATAATCGCTGAATCGTTTGCTTATATTAAACGTAATACCTTTCACATTCGCGTAATCTTTGTTTACATACCTCGAATAACCTATTCCGTTTCGGGTTTCAATAATTGTTCCCGCGGTTATCCAATTTCTAATATCTCTATAGAACGCCGTAACGTCCATCGAAAATGTTTGGAAAAATTCCTGCTTGAAACCGATTTCGTACATTATTGTCTGCTGCGGTTTTAAATCCGGGTTTCCGTAAACGCTCCCCGGATTACCCGAAAGCGGCACTTTGTACGATGTGTTATTATACAGATATTGAAATGATGGTATCTGAAGAAAATGCCCGTAAGAAAATCTTACAACGCCCTTATCGCTCACCGGATAAGCGATACCTAATCTTGGACTGATCTGCCATTTAGGCGAAGAGCTTTTATAGAAAGACGATCTCCGCTGGTCAATGCTCAAAGAATCTAGTCCCCCTCTTAGAGGCAGATAAATATTCGGATCGGTTTCGTCAAGCAGAACATTACCTTTGGCGTTGAAATAATCGACGCGTACGCCAACATTTACAATCATATCTTCATATTCAATTTTGTCCTGAACGTAAGCGGACATCTCCAGCGGTTTTTCCTGATAAATTTCTCTATTCAGTTCGTCTTTCCCCGGTACAGCCGGCTGGAACGGTTCAATAGGAACTCCGGTGGCGTTTAATTTCGGCTGAATCCCGTACCCGTCAACGTTAATCGTATGTTGTTTAATCTCTGCCCCGGCTTTAATCATATGGCGCTGTGATAATTGCGAAGTAAAATCAATTTTACCGACTAAAGTTTTTGTTTCTCTGAAGAAACGACCCAAAGATGTTCCGCGGGTAGAAAACGCGAATCCAACCGTTTGAAGCGAATCCGGATGAAGATAGCGTGAATCCAACGGATCTTCATATAAATAAGAATTATATTTTTTATCGAAAATAGACGCTTTGACTGTATAGAAAGCGCTGGAAGAAAAGGTATGAGTCATTGTTAAAGTAGTGTTGTAACTATCGGAAAACTGAAAATTATTTCCATCGGGTTCCCATTTGAAGAAATGATTATAATCCTGATACTCCCTTTTTGAATAAAGACCTTCCAAATTAAATTTAAAATACTTCGAAACGACAAAACTCAAATTAGCTTGTCCCAGCCAGCGTCTATTCCAATTCATCGGTACAGCCTCTCCGTTAAGAGTATCGCCGGTAGTAGAAAATTTCCTAAAACCGTAGAGCCATCCGTCGCCGTAAGCGCGGCGTCCGTTAACGAAAAACGTCAATTTCTTATCCGTCCCAGGAACCGGTCCGCCGAAGTTACCTTGTATATTATAGTTCGCTACAGGATTAACATGGTCAATATTCGGAAAAATATTTGTGTTGTTGCTTATGTAATCTCCGCCGTAAACATTGACGTATCCGTTAAATTTTTGTCCGCCTTCTTTAGTGATAGTATTAACAATACCGGACATTGCCTGACCATATTCGGCGTTGAAAGTACCTGTGATTACCTGCAATTCTTGGACGGAACTGTTATCAATTTCAATTCCCTGGCTGTTATCGTAACCGTCGGTAATGGAAATACCGTTAACCCAATAAGCAATTTCGGAAGAACGACCGCCTCGAATATGGAATTCTCCGCCCGCGCCTCTGTTTACTCCCGCCTGAAGCTGAAGTACGTCGTCTAACTCTGCAACGGGTAAATTTTCAATCTGCTCGGCGGTAACCCTAGATTCCGTAGCGGTAACATCCTTACGGACAAGCTCTCTGCCGCCGGTAACGACAACTTCGCCTAATTCGAGAGTAGCGGAACTAAGCTCAAAATTTTGTCTTGTAGTCAAATCTACCGAGATTCTTATTCCCTCCACCGAAACGGAACGATAACCTATATATTGAGCCTTAACATTATAGCTGCCCGGAGGTATATTTAAAATAACGTATCTGCCGTCCATATCCGTGGCGGCTCCAAGCATGGTTCCTTCGAGAATTATATTTACGAACGGAAGCGGTTCGCCGGTATCCTTATCCACAACCTTTCCGGTTAATTTACCGGTAGTTCCAGCATAAAGTATTCCAGAGAAAAGCATCGCTACCGCCAGAAGAAATGCAGCAAAGCGTCTCATAAATTGCTCCTTAACCTATTTATTTGTATTTAAATTTTATTAAACTTTCATTCTTACTATAGATTGAAAACTAAATATTTCCATTTAAAATCCAAATTTTAAATTTCATTTTTCGAAAAACGAATTTTCGACGTATAAATTTTTATGGCTATTTCTTTCCTTTTTTTATCTAAATATTCCGATACCAGTTTTGTACGCTGCTCAAGTTTCAATTTTTCTTTTACTTGATTTTGAATTTTATCAAAAGGAATAGGATGCTTTTCAATTTTATTAACAACTTCAAAAATACCGAAAACATTTTGAATTTCATACGCCCCGGATATTTTTCCGACCGGGGAATTCCAAAGTTTGTCTTTTATAATCCCGAATTGATCCAAGGGCGACAATCCCAAAAGTCCACCGTTCTCCGCCGACCAGCGTCTCAGAGAAAACTTTTTAGCGAGAGAACCGAAATCCGTGCCGTTAGCCAATAAATGAATCAGGCTGTCCGCTAACGCTTTTCTCTTTACAATAATTTCCCTAACATTAATTTTCCTCGGTTCGCTGAAAAGAGAAATGTTCTCCTCGTAATATTTAATAACCGCCGAATCCGAGACTTCGGAATTGAGGGCAATTTCTTTCATTTTGTCCTGAAGAAATTTATTCATCTTCAATTTATGTTGAGTTTCAATTACGAGCTTGTTTTTATTATATCCTTTTTCAATTGCGTAATCATAAATTTTATCCTGAATTAAAATTCCCTGTACAGCTTTTTTTAGAAATCGTTTGCTATCAATTTTTGTCAAATGGTAATCGGGTATGCTCATAAGTTTTTTATAAATTTCAGCGAGTGAAAATTTTCTGCCGTTATATTCGCACACGGTTGACTGCGCATTTGAATTTTCCGAAGATAAATCTTTTTTAAACAGCGCGTTAAATAAAAGGTCAATCCCCTCATCGTTGAATCTCAATTTATTAACGTCGAAAAGTTTTGCAATAAACGCTTTTTCGGCGCTGCCTTTTTTAGAAATTCTCAGCGACCTCTCCAGACCCTTTTTTCTCTGCCCATAATCATATTCGGTCATTAAAGGGATCACTTTTCTATCTTCTAATTTTATTATACTATATCCGCGGGCTGTTTGAACGGGTTTGGAAATTTCGCCCGGTTTTAATTTATA
>CAYNUJ010000090.1:0-2909 GCA_964400095.1 uncultured Melioribacteraceae bacterium | reverse complement strand
TTTACAAAGGAAAGAACCGCTTCTTTAGCAAGCCATTGTTCTTCTTTCTGATATGTGGGATTGTTGAATATTTTTGTGTTGTCGTCATAATAAAAAAGAATTATTTCATTTATCATATTATCGAGTATATCTTTCCGCATTTTCAAATTATCTTTAACGCCGGTGGATTGAAGAAATTCCTCGTAACGATTCTGAAAATCGGATAGAGTGATATCATGCGAACCGACTGTAGCGATTATTTCTTCGTTCCTCCCGCAGAAAGTAATAAATAGAAGAACCGGAATAATCAATACATTTCGTGATATTTTGAATATGTTTTTATTAATACTCATAACTCTGAATTTATTTGACTCGCAAAACTACTGAATAGACTTTGAAATATCAATTATTTTAATTAAGATATTTGGAGCCGATTTATTTTTTATTATAGGAGTTCTATGCTAAAAGGCAAAGCAAAAAAACATCTGCTTAAGTTAAGAAATATATTAAATGACTCCGGTTACATTGTGGAGAGCATTTATGAAAAAGCGTACAATTATGAATGCGCCATTAGTTCCGGTGAGAATAAATTCAAATTGTTGGTTTATTTCGGTAAAAAGGGAATAAAAACGGTTCTACAGGGAAACAGAAATCTGCCGGAGTTCAGCCGCGTAAATGAGCTGGTTCTCGGAGAAATTGATATGTTTGTAAAAGAAACAATTAAAGAAGAACCGGATGCGTATATCGGAACAGACGAAACAGGTAAGGGAGATATATTCGGACCGCTGGTTGTGGCGGGAGTTTTTGTAAATGAAAAAACTAAAGTTCGACTTCGTAAATTGGGAGTTAAGGACAGCAAAGAACTAACCGATAGTACAATTTGGGAAATGGCAAAAAAAATCGCGGCTGTTGAAGGACTGCAATTCAAAGTTATTTCCGTGGAACCGGAAAGTTATAATCAGTTATACGATAAGTACAAAAACATCAATAAATTATTAGATAAACTCCATTCGGATGTTGTAGAGGATTTACTCGCTAAGGTAAACTGCGGCGTTGTAATCACTGATAAATTCCACGTTAAAGATATTGATATTCAAGCCGCGGCGAATAACAAAAACGTTAAATTTATTGCGGTGAATAAAGCGGAAAAATTTATCGGCGTTGCGGCGGCATCAATTTTAGCCAGAGCAAAAATGCTGCAGTGGTTTCAACGGAATTCTACCGAAGCGGGAATGCTTCCGCTCGGTTCTTCAACTGACGCGGAAAAATTTATTCTTGCAAGCAAAAAGGAATTGGATAATCTGCAGTTAAATAAATATGCAAAAATGCATTTTAAGACTTGGAAAAAATTAAGTTGAATGCGGAAAATTAAAATTCAATTTTTATTATATTTAGTTTCATAATTGAAAAAGGAATGATATGGCAAGAGGAAATAAAGTTAAACGTATTGGAATTCTAACCGGCGGCGGCGATTGTCCCGGATTGAATGCGGTCATAAGAGGAGTGGCAAAACCCGCGCATGACGAAGGACTGAAAGTATTGGGAATTATGGACGGTTTTGAGGGACTTGTTGAAGGCAGGGCTAAGGAATTGTATAATAAGGACGTTTCAGGCATCTTAGCGCAGGGAGGAACTATTCTCGGTTCTTCCAATAAAGGCGACCCGTTTCACTGGCCTGAGAAAAGCGATGGAAAAATTAAAATTGTGAATAAAGCCGAACAAGCTATCAAAAATTACGAAGCGTGGGGTTTAGACGCGCTTATAGCTATCGGCGGCGACGGTACAATGCACATATCCAATAGACTGAGCAAAATGGGTATGAATATTGTCGGAGTTCCGAAAACAATTGATAACGACCTCGAAGCGACTGACGTAACTTTCGGACACGATTCCGCCGTTTACGTCGTAAGCGAAGCAATTGACCGCCTGCACACAACGGCTTCATCGCATCACCGCGTAATGGTAATTGAAGCGATGGGAAGATACGCCGGATGGATTGCTCTTCACGGTGGAATAGCCGGCGGAGCGGATATTATTTTAATTCCGGAATTCCCTTTCGAATGGGATTATATTTTCGAGAAAGTAACACAGCGGCATATGCGCGGGAAGAAATTCAGTATTGTATGCGTTGCCGAAGGAGCTAAACCGAAAGGCGGAGAACTTATTGTTAGAGCTACCGATAAAAAGCGCACCGACCCCATTCAATTGGGAGGCATCGCCGAAGTGGTAGCAAAAAATATTACCGACGGGACGGGACTGGAAACACGTTACACTGTTCTCGGACATTTACAGCGCGGCGGAAGCCCCACGCCATACGATAGAATACTTTCCACTAAATTCGGCACTTACGCAATACAGCTTGCTATGAAGAAAAAATTCGGAATGATGGCGGCATTGAAAGGCTCCGAAATTAAAGCCGTTAAAATTGAACAAGCTATCAGCAAACAAAAATTGGTTAGAAAAACCGACCAGGCAGTAAAAGCGGCTCTAGCCGTCGGCGTCTCTTTCGGTGTGGAAAATTTATAATTAATGTTTGCTTTTCAATTGCCAAAAATATAATTTTGGCTTCGTTCTTTTTAGGAATTTTACACAATTGGGGTCGTAGTTCAGTTTGGTTAGAACGCCTGCCTGTCACGCAGGAGGTCGCGAGTTCGAGTCTCGTCGGCCCCGCAGCTTAAAGCCTTGTAATTCAATGAGTTACGAGGCTTTTTTGTTTTAAAGAAAAGTGTGAGAAGTCGATTATAACACCTTTTATAACACTTTTAGAAATCTTCGTCCTCTAACAAACTCTCCAAAGTAAGATCGTCCAAATCTTTTCTTACCTTGTTCACATTAGAATCAACATAATTTTTATAGTTAAAATGAATTAATCGAATCAACTATCCCCCAAAGCTTGTTTAATTATATCTATCAAACCTTCTTTTGTGAAT
>CAYNUJ010000089.1:0-12296 GCA_964400095.1 uncultured Melioribacteraceae bacterium | reverse complement strand
TGATTTGAGATTTACCGAATGATTATTTCTTCTGTCGTTTTGCAGATATTCATCCAATCATTCAATCTTTTCAATCCATTCATCCAAAGTCAATTTTTAAGCGGCGCATCCCTCCATCCATTCGCCATCTTTCAGCAGCGTATCCGCAAAGCGTTCTGTGTGCATTCATCCAAAGCCCATTTTTCAACGGTGCATCCGCAAAACTCGCATCACAGACACTGCGACCTTTGGGAGAAATCAGCTGAAAATATAACTGCAAAAATCCAATTTATAATTTCTCCCAAAAGGATTCCGCGAATAAATTACGATTTATTGTTATATGAATATTTAGTTTTATTATTGGATAAACTGTTGAATGCATCAGTTATGCCCGGCGAAGCCCTAAGAGTCTTCATCGTCGTCTTCAACTTTAAGAACCAAAATAGCGGCTGCAAACATAGAAACTCCGCCGAGCAGAAGCGCGTAAATTGCGTCGCCGCCGAATAAACTCTTAACAAAAAATCCTAATATCGCCGCGGCGGTTATTTGCGGAATGACAATGAAGAAATTAAAAATTCCCATATAAACGCCGAGTTTTTCCTGAGGAATAGAGCCGGTTAAAATTGCGTAAGGCATCGCCAAAATTGAAGCCCAAGCCAAACCGATCCCCAATTCGGAAATAAGTAGAAGATTGGGATCTTTAATTATATAAAACGAAGCCAAACCCAAGCCCCCGGCTATTAAACTGACAGCGTGAACTCCTTTGCGGGATATTTTTCTTGAAAGCCAGACTAATAAAAAAGCCGTGATTGCCGCGAAACCGTTGTAAACGGACATCAGCACTCCAACCCAATCGGCGCCTTCGTTGTAGAGCGCCGACGCTGTATCAGTCGCTCCGTAAATATGACGCGTTACTGCGGGAGTTGTGTAAATCCACATGGCAAACAATGCAAACCAGGAGAAAAACTGAACGTAAGATAATTGCTTCATCGTTTTCGGCATTTTGTATAAATCGTTAATTACAACCGCCAAACCTGATTGATGAGAACCGGATTTTGTCATGTAGCCAACAATAATCTGCAGCAGACCGAAAACCGCGAAGCCTCCGAAGAAAACCATCAATCCGTAATCCATGTAAATGTAGATATCGAAAATCGCGAACGCGACAGCGCCGAATGCAAGCCAGATAACGCCGTTTTTCATAAGTCTGCCGTAATCAACCGGAGTTTGGTCGTATTCAGGTTTTTTTGTTGTTTCTTCCGCTTCGTTAAATTTCTGTAATTCTTCGGGAGAATATTCTTTCGTTCGAAGCACAGTCCATAGAACCGACAGAAAAAATATTAATCCGCCGATATAAAAGGAGAGTTTAACCGATGTCGGAATGGAGCCTGCGGGCGAAGTATTGCTGACTCCGATCCAATTGGTCATTATATACGGGAGCGCTGAAGCGATTACAGCTCCGGTTCCTATAAAAAAGCTCTGCATCGAAAATCCGACTGTCCTTTGTTCGGAGGGGAGAAGGTCGCCAACGAACGCTCTGAACGGTTCCATTGAAATGTTAATTGAAGCGTCCATTATCCAAAGCATTCCGGCGGCTACCCATAGAACGGGAGAATTCGGCATAATTAAAAGCGCCAAAGAGGCTAAAATGGCTCCGGTCAAAAAGTATGGACGCCTTCTGCCGAGGCGGTTCCACGTTTTGTCGCTCATGTGCCCGATTATCGGCTGAATAATTAATCCCGTTACCGGCGCGGCAATCCACAGAATAGGGATCTCATCGATGCTCGCACCGAGAGTTTCAAATATTCTGCTCACATTCGCGTTCTGCAAAGCGAAACCGAATTGAATTCCGAAAAAGCCGAAACTCATGTTCCATATCTGCCAAAAGGAAAGTTTTGGTTTGGTCATTTTATCTCCGAATAATTCTCAACATAATTGCGGCAAAAATAGCAAAAGAATTTATATTTGCTAAATGCATCTAAAATTATTTTGACCAGTTTATCTTGAAAATGAATGAATATTATTGAAATACTCGAACATATCGAACGAACTCCCAATTCGGCTTTTTTTTATACTCCGAATATATATGAAGGGATGAACTTTTTTTTCAAGAAAACAGATTTCGAGTTTAAGGGTAAAGGAAAAGATAAAATTAATGAATGCTTAAGTATAGCGGATGAATTACGAACCTCCGGGAAAGTCGGATACTGTTTAATTCCTTATGAAACAGGATATTTGTTTGAAGAAAGATTGCAGCAGTTTTACGACGATAAAGTAGCCGCAGCGGAATTCTACTTTTCCGTTAAAGAAAATTATTTAACTATTCCAACGAATGAATTAAATTATACAGGCGTTCCGGAAAGATTGCGGAATAGCGTTGATTTCATAGTTGATTTCAAATTGAGTGTCGATAAAGATATTTTTGAACGTAATATAAATCGGATAAGAGATTATATCAAATCCGGCGATACTTACCAGGTGAATTATACCGTTGAAGCGGAGTTTGAATTTGCCGGTTCCGCTGCCGAACTTTTCCTGAAATTAATCTTTAATCAATCCGCAAAATATTCATGCATTATTAACACCGGTAGGGAATTTATTTTAAGCATTTCCCCCGAACTGTTTTTTGAAGTCTCCGGCAATTCTATGCAAGTTAAACCGATGAAAGGAACGATCGAAAGAGGCATTGAGAGTGAGAGCGATTCGGATAAAATAAATGAACTTGCAAACAGCCGAAAAGATAGAGCTGAAAATATTATGATTGTCGATTTGCTCAGAAACGACATCGGGAAAATATCCGAGATTAATTCAGTAAAACCGGAAAATGTTTACGAGATTGAGAAATATGAAACTTTATTTCAGATGGTTTCCTGCGTTAGATCACAATTGAAAAAGAATTCATTCAAGACAGTAATTGAAAATATTTTCCCTTGCGGTTCTATAACCGGTGCGCCTAAAATACGCACAATGGAGATTATTAGAGAATTGGAAAAGCGGAACAGGGGAATATATACCGGCGCTATCGGAGTAATCGGAAAAAATTTCATGAATTTCAACGTCGCAATCCGCACAATAATTGTTGACTCAAAAGGAAACGGGAAAGCCGGACTCGGTTCCGGAATTGTGTGGGACAGCAATCCGGAAGGCGAATATGAGGAGACGCTTGCCAAGGGTAAATTTATTGCCGAACCGCTGCCGTACTTTGAGTTAATTGAAACTATGCTCGTTGAACTCGGCGAGGTTTTATTTCTCGAAAAACATTTGGAGCGGCTGGAAAAAACCGCCGAATATTTTTTATTTAAATTCGAGAAAGAAAAAATATTGAATGCGATAAATAGAATAGCGGATGAAACCAATAACGACAAAAAATATAAACTAAGATTGTTATTGAATAAATGGGGAAAAATTAATTTAAGCTCGGCTGTTTTAATTCCGCCGGAAAATAAGATAAAAATAATTCTTTCTTCGCGCCGGACAAATTCCCGGAATAAATTCCTCCGGTTTAAAACGACAAACAGAGAATTGTACGATTCGGAATACAAAAAATATTCAGCCCAAGGATATGCCGATGTAATTTTCTTCAACGAAAAAGAGGAGGTAACCGAAGGCGCAATTACAAATATCTTTGCGTTTATCAACGAGAGATGGAAAACACCGCACAGGAACAGCGGAATATTACCGGGAATTTATAGGGAGTATTTCATCGAAATGAATGACGCGGCTGAATGTAAACTTACTATCGATAATTTATTAAGCGCGGAGAAATTAATACTTACAAATTCCGTTAGAGGAGAAATATGTGTTGATGAAATTTATAATGCCGCAGGAAAGCATCTTAAGAATTACTTAAATATTGATAAATGATTTAATTTATACTCGAAAAGAAATTAGCCGAGTCTGGTCAATAATTTTTAACTTAAGATCGGGAATATTTGACTTATGAGTATGAATCTGAAATCAAAAGAGTTTAATTCGCCAAATGCATATTATTATTTATTTACGCATATACATACCGCTAAGTGCAATAATATTACATAATATTCTAATTGTAGTTAATAACGTATTTATGTCTTAAGAAATAGTTGCATTTAATTCTCAAACGTCGTAATTTCGATGGAAAGTATTTTTAATAATTTTAGTGAATAAATTATATTGTCATTTCTTCGCAACAAATCGGTTTGCTATTTATTTTCATTTTCAAGATATATTTCTATGTCTATCCTAGAATCAAATTTTTGAAATCAATCAATTCAAAACTCAATAATTATTGAGGAGTCTAAATAATGAGATACAAAAATTTTATACTTTTTTTATTTATAATATTTCTTAATTATACATTTGCAGGAACCACCGGAAAAATTACGGGTCGAGTTACAGACTCTCAAACCGGGGAGCCGCTGCCGTTTGGAAATATTATAGTGGTTGGGACCAGTTTCGGAGCGGCGACAGATATTAACGGGTATTATACCATCCTTAATGTTCCGCCTGATGTTTACAAAGTTAAAGCTTCAATACTTGGTTTTACAAGCGTTACCGTTACCGACGTAAAGGTTGAAATTGACAGAACAACAAGAATTGATTTCAAGTTGAAACCCAAAAGTTTAGAACTTGCCGGAGAAATAGTTGTATTGGCTCAAAAGCATATAGTCAAAAAGGATGTTGCAGCCAGCCAAAAAAGCGTAAATGCCGATGAAATTGACGCTCTTCCGGTTACGAGCGTGGGCGAAGTTATCGCACTGCAAGCCGGTATTAATGCCGATCTTTCAGTTAGAGGAGGCGCGAGCAACGAAACATTATTTATGGTAGATGGAATTGTGATGCGCGACGAGAGAACAAATAAACCTATGTCCAATGTTCCTTTGAGCGCCGTTCAGCAAATTTCCGTTCAAACAGGCGGATTCAGCGCTGAGTATAGTAACGTACGTTCCGGTTTGGTTAATGTTGTAACAAGAGAAGGTGATAAAATTAAATACAGCGGGACGATAAATTATAAAATCAGTCCTCCCACACAGAAACATTTCGGCATTTCTCCCTACGATCCGAATTCGTATTGGCTTCGTCCTTATTTGGATCCTAAAGTTGCTTGGGCGGGTACCGGCGTATGGGATGAATATACTCAAAGGCAGTATCCTAAATTCGACGGATGGGAAGCTTTTTCGGAGGCGACTCTTAAAGATGATAATCCGGCAAACGACCTCACGCCTGAAGCGGCTCAGAAGTTATTTAAATGGCAGTACAGAAAGCAAGGAGATATTGATAAGCCGGACTATTATATTGACGGAGGCTTCGGCGGTCCGATTCCTTATGTCTCAAAATTCTTAGGCGACTTACGTTTTTTCGCGTCATTTAAGCGGGAAAAGAATATGTATCTGATGAAACTTTCCAGGGAAGCCATAACCGAACAAAGTTTTATGGTGAAATTTACATCCGACATTAGTAAATCGATGAAATTGAATGTAATCGGATTATACGGAGAGACTTTTGCGACTTCAGCTTCGAGAGTAGGCGGAACCGCTTATATGTCTTCCGTCGAAAATGTCGCCAACGTTGCAAATTCCGCCAGTTTTACAGTGCCGTGGAGAATTTATACCGATCTTTATTACTCTCCGACTTCGAGATATGACAACATGATTT
This sequence comes from uncultured Melioribacteraceae bacterium, assembly GCA_964400095.1. GTDB lineage: Bacteria > Bacteroidota > Ignavibacteria > Ignavibacteriales > Melioribacteraceae > CAYNUJ01. Next base: position 6,683 of record CAYNUJ010000089.1, on the reverse strand, counting down.
CCGCAAAGTTAACTCATGTATTGAATACTCATTCTTTTTACGAAGTTCAATTGAGGAAAATTGGAAAAAAGTATTTCACCGCCGCTCCTTCGCTTAGAGATACGACAAAAAAATATAAATTATTCGATAATTTTTACGCCGACGAAGCGCCGCTCGGCTTTTGGCCGGATCCGGTTTACTCCGTTGACGGCGGTCTTTCGATGGGCGGAGCGGTCAGTACTTCAAGAGATTTTAGTGAAATTAATACTTATTCCGTTCGAGGCGATTACATAAATCAAATTGACAACCACAATCAAATTAAAACCGGTATTGAACTTACGCTCGACGATTTTAATATGAAATTCGGTATGGAAAACTTTTTCCTGCCGGAAGGAAACAATTGGACTGTTATTAAAAGAACTCCTTACAGAGCTTCCGCTTATTTCCAGGATAAAATTGAATTTGAAGGATGGATTTCTACAATAGGTTTTATTGCGGATTACAGTAGTCCTAATGGCAGTTGGTATGATATTCCGGTTTACGACCGTGAATTCTTTTCTCAGAATTATGATGAGACCAACGATTCCAAGTATTTAGGCGGCAGCGCAAAAGCACAATTTACTTTGAGTCCAAGAATAGCTATTTCACATCCGATAACCGAGAATTCAAAATTATATTTTAATTACGGACATTATAGACAGATAGCTACATCGCAGAATTTATACAGAGTGCAAAGAGACGTAAGAAATCAACTGGGTCTTATCGGGAACCCGACAATTCCGTTTTCGAAGACGATTTCTTACGAATTAGGATTCGATCAAGCGTTATTCAATAACTATCTGTTGCATCTCTCCGCTTATTATAAGGATAATTCGGATCAGGAATTGTATGTGCGTTATATAAGTTTCGACGACAAAGTTAACTATTCTAAATTAACCAATAACAGCTACCAAGATATTTTCGGATTTGAAGTTGACGTTTCAAAGTTATACGGCGATTGGGTAACCGGCAACATTAACTTTGAATACCGCGTCGGCACGTCGGGTTATTTCGGTTCTTTAATTTATTACGAAGACCCCGCAAAACAGCGCGAATATTTAAATAGAAATCCGGTTCAGAACAGACCTCGTCCACGTCCGAGAGTAAAATCGTATGTTGATTTCCATACGCCGCGGAATTTCGGTCCTACTTTTGCGGATAATAAAATATTTGGCGAATGGCATTTTATGTTCATCGCAAATTGGATCGCGGGGCAGTGGTTCACATGGAATCCTAATAATGTTCCCGGCATTGAATTTAACGCTCAGTGGAGACCATCCTATAATGTGGATTTGAAGCTGTCTAAGATATTTAATTTCGGCAATATCGATTTGAAATTCTATGCGGATATGAACAATCTTTTTAATTTTCAGTTTTTTTCAGGACTCTCGTTCCGCGATATTCATGATTACAATTTTTATATGCAGTCGCTGCACATGCCTGAGTCCGATGTCGGCAATTTAGGATACAATAATATTCCGGGAACAGATCAGCCTGGAGATTACAGGAATGACGACGTAAATTTTGTTCCTATGGAATATATCAAGAGTACTGCTGATAGTTTTACTCCCAACAGCAGAGCAATATATTATGAAGCGTCAACAAAAAGGTATCTTCAGTATAAAAATGACAAATGGGTTCCGGCTGACCAATCATATGTTGATCGAGTTATTAAAGATAAAGCATATATAGATATGCCGAATCAGACGTTTTTTACTTTTCTGAATCCGAGAAATATATTCTTCGGAATAACAATTAATTACAAACTTTAAGCTGATTTGCGGAATAAATTAATCAAAGGAAATAAAATGAGAAAGATTAAAAAAAGAATTATTCCAATTGCGTTTACTTTAATTTTGATGTTGTTTTTCACTAATATTTATATTGGCGATGAAGTAAGGTGGCTTGCGATTGGCTCTCTTCACACTTGGTATTCTTCAGCCGGATGTGAAATAGAACTCGGTCGCACTCATCAAATACCGGATCAGCAAGACGGATTGAGATGGCCCGCTCAATATCTCTATCAGGATACAGAGGCTGCCAAGGCGTTATGGCTCGGCGCGAAAAATTATTACGATTCCCGTGCGGGGAAGACATTCACTTATAAAGTTGTTCATGCCGGTCCTCGCGTATTAAACGAAGAGAGCGAATTTATGCCTGTGAAATTTATACTCAAAGGCAAATTTGATCATCCCCGTGTTTATGTTGACGGCGTTGCCGCCGGCAGGCTCGATTTTTTGGATTTTGTCGATTCCGTAGATGCAAGTATTCCCTCGGATAGATTGATAATAAATGTTGTCAATACTTCTATCGGAGTTACGATGACAAGAAAAATATACGCTTTTTCTCAACAGTATAACGACAATTATTTTATTTATGATTATACTTTTACAAATACCGGTATCATTGATAAAACCGGAACGGTGAACGAACAGACATTGAAAGATTTTGTGGTTTTTTTCCAGTACCGTTATGCTCCGGCGCGAGAAGGAGGTCCTTACGGTTACTATTGGCTGCCTCAGTCAACTTCTTGGGGACGGAGTACGGTTAACGACGTAATTTACGAAGATGAAAATGGGAATCCTTTCAGAGCGCAATTCTCTTGGCTGGGTAAACATTCGCAAGCCGGATACGACAATATCGGCGCTCCTAATGTGGGTACGGCGAGTTATTTCCCCGACGGTCGTTTAGGCGCCGCTCAGTTCGACGGAATTTTAACAATTCATGCGGATACAAGTCCTACGGATACGACCGACGACATTCTTCAGCCTTCTACTACCGATATTGTAGATTCTGATGGGAAAATTAATTTCAATAACGATCAGTTCAATGAAGCGCAGATGACCGAGGAATATGCGGCAATGACTGCCGGAAGACCGACGCTAACTCACGCTCAGCAGATTGGCGACGGATTCGCCGATCAATTCGGCAATACCGCCGGCGGTTACTCTCAAGGGCAAGGTTTCGGTCCCTATACGTTAGCTCCGGGTGAAAGTATTCATATTGTGCTTGCCGAAGGAGTAGCGGGATTAAACAGAGACAGTAGCTACACAATCGGGGCTAGGTGGTTGGAAGGCAAAGGTCCTTTCGTTTTACCCGACGGAAGCACAACAACGGATAAAGACGAATATAAAAACGCTTGGGTTTTTACGGGTAAAGATTCTCTCTTCCAAGCGTTTAAAAGAGCTTTGCTCGCTTATGAAAATAACTTCAATATTCCTAATCCGCCCCCGCCACCGGATAAGTTTACCGTTTCTTCAGGCGGGAATAAAATAAATTTGAAATGGACGAAAAATGCGGAATCGGAACCCAATTTTATGGGATATAAAATATATAGGGCAATCAACGTTCCCGATACGACATATGAAATGATTTATGAATGCGGACCGGGAACAGATAATCCTTTAGTTACAGATGGGAATAGTAATACATGGGATGATACTACTCTCGCGAGAGGTTTTGATTATTATTATTACATCACGTCATTCAACGACGGCAGTACGAATAATATCTTTCCCGGAGTTCCGCTGGAAAGCAGTAAATTTTATACAATGACCAATAATCCCGCTAATTTAAAAAGACCTCCCGGAACGGAATTATCGCAAATAAGAGTGGTTCCAAATCCATATAACATACGCGCAAAAGATTTACAATTCGGCGACAGCGGTCAGGACAGATTAATGTTTTATAACATTCCGCCGGTATGTACAATTCGTATTTACACGGAAAGGGGAGATCTTATTAATACTATTGAGCATGTTGACGGTACCGGCGACGAAGCGTGGAACTCGGTAACATCTTTTCGGCAAGTGGTAGTAAGCGGAATTTACATTGCCGTTATTACAACGCCTCAAGGTCAAAAAGCAATTAAGAAATTTGTAATCATTCGATAGGGAATTTATAGGAGAAACTGTTACTTTAAATTATTTATGTATTTTGATAAAAAAAATAGCGCTCTGATTCTATTTATTATTTTGATTTTGCCAAGCCTATTAATGGCGGGAACCACGGGGAAAATAATAGGTAGAGTAATTGATGAAAAAACGGGAGAGCCGCTGCCTTCAGTTAATATTATTGTAACGGAAACTTTACTTGGCGCTTCTACGGATATCAACGGTAATTTTGTTTTACTGAATGTGCCTGCTGGGGAATATACGTTGAAATTTTCGATGGTTGGTTATGCGGATTATATTGTTGAAGATGTAATAGTAAGTATTGATCACACCACTAGAGTAAACGCGTTTCTCAAGGAAAAAATAATTCAAGGGGAAGATGTAATTGTAGTTGCCGAAAAACCTATCGTGAGAAAAGACATTTCAAATAGCCAGATGAATCTCGGCGCAGAATCCATCGCTTCTTTGCCCGTGCAGAATATTGTTGAAGTGTTAAGACTGCAAGCCGGAATAGAAGCGGGGAGTGAAGGAATAATTGTCCGCGGCGGATCGGCAAATCAGACGACGTTTATGGTTGACGGGTTATCTCAAAACGATGAGCGGTCTAATATTCCTTATGCAACCGTTAGCTTAAGCGCCGTAAAAGAAGTTCAAATTCAAACAGGCGGATTTAACGCTGAATATGGGAATCTCCGCTCGGGCTTGATAAACGTGATCACTAAGGAAGGAGAAACCGCTCGGTACAGCGGAACTATTAATTACCATTATTCTTCGCCAGCTCAAAAGAATTTCGGGAATTCTGTCTATGACGCGTACTCTTATTTCAATAGACCTTATATGGACCCGGATGTAATGTGGACCGGCACCAACAACGGCGCTTGGGATTCATATACGCAAAAACAATATCCCCAATTTGACGGATGGAATGCCGTTTCCGAAGCTACGCTGAACGATGACGATCCTTCGAATGATCTAACTCCTTCCGCCGCTAAAAGAATTTATGAATGGCAGCATAGAAGGGAAGGGAATATTAAAAAATCTGATTTTGTTATCGACTTCGGTGTCGGCGGACCAGTCCCTCTGATATCAAAATATTTAGGCAATCTGAGATTTTATTCTTCGTATTATCAGGAAAGAGATATGTTCGTTTTCCCTCTTTCCCGCGATAGTTATTCCGAAACTCAATTCAGAACAAAATTGAATGCGGATATTTCAAAATCTTTAAAAGTAGTCTTCAGCGGTTTGTATGGGGAAATTAAATCAGTTTCGCCTTATAATTGGAATGTCCCTACAGGTCGAATACTCAAATCGACTTCTGATGTTGCCGGTTTGTTAAACAGCAGCAGCGGTAATTCAATGTTGTATATGCCGGGATATTTTAGTCCAAGTTCAATTTACCGTACGATGTTCGCGGTAAAACTTACGCACGTCTTATCTTCATCATCCTTTTATGACGTAAGATTAGAGCGTTTGGTGAACAAATACAGTACTTATCAAATGGGAGTGCGGGATACGACAAAAAGATATCAACCTTCGCCGGGTTATTATACAGACGAAGCTCCTTTCGGGTATTGGGGAAACAGCGTCAGCGGAATAGACGGAATGAGTATGGGCGGCTGGATGAACTTAGGAAGAGACCAAAGCGTTAATTCTACTACTTCGTTTAAATTCGATTTTATGAGTCAACTGAATTTTACTAATCAGTTGAAAGCTGGATTTGAATTTATTTATAACGATTATAATATAAATGCCGGAACATTCAGTCCGTCGATGAGCACATGGACAAGGGAGCAGGCTTATCAGCTTTTTCCTTATAGGCTTAGCGCTTATTTCCAGGATAAGCTTGAATTTGAAGGGTTCATTATGAACCTCGGGTTAAGAGCCGAATACTCTGACCCGAATACCGATTGGTTCAAACTATCGAATTATGATAAGGAATACAGCGCCGGGTACGGCAATTCTCTTGAGAATTCCGCGCAAAAGGAAAATATTAAAGGGCAATTGTATCTGAGTCCCAGACTCGGCGTTTCTCATCCCATTACCGATAATTCGAAATTGTATTTCAACTATGGACATTTTTTATCCGAACCGGCTTCGTCGTACAGATTTAGACTGCAGCGGGAGTCGAACGGATTGGTAACTTTTATCGGTAATCCGAATCTTAAACTGGAAAGAACCATTGCATACGAACTTGGGTATTCCCAAAATTTATTCAATCGGTTTTTACTCAATATTTCCGCGTATTATAAAGATGTTATCGATCAGATTGGATGGGTGTATTTTCAAAATCTCAACTCAACGGTTCAATACAATAAAGCTGCCAATAATAATTACGCTGATATCAGAGGACTCGAAATTACGCTTTCTAAGATATGGGGCAGATGGATAAGGGGATTCGTAAATTATACTTATGACGTTCGCACATCAGGGTATTTCGGATTGACAAAATATTTTGAAGACCCTGTTGAGCAGAGAGATTATTTAAAATTAAATCCTTATCAGTCCAAACCTAATCCTCAACCGTTTGCAAGAATAAATCTCGAGTTATTAACTCCGAGTGATTTCGGGCCTGAAATTTCAGGGTCTCATCCGTTTGCGGATATTACTCTGAACATTTTAGCCGATTGGAAAGCCGGAGCCTATACTACTTTTAATCCACACAATATTCCCGGCATTATTGATAATGTGCAGTGGGCGGACTGGTACAACATAGACATCCGTTTTTCAAAGGATATTAATTTGGAGTATTTTAACCTCAGATTATATGTTGAC
>CAYNUJ010000088.1:0-12581 GCA_964400095.1 uncultured Melioribacteraceae bacterium | reverse complement strand
TATCATAAATTGCTCGACTCAATTTCCGAAAGCGGAAAGAAAAAAATCGGCACTACCGGACGCGGAATCGGTCCATGTTACATCGATAAATATGCTCGAAAGGGAATTAAGATAATCGACTTGTTAAATCCCGAAGCGCTGGCGGAAAAAATACGCGATAACATTAATGAGAAAAACGCCATTCTAAATAATGTTTACGGGCATGAAGGATTGGACGTTGATGAAATAATAAAAGAATATCAAGCGTTCGACGAAGCAATAGATGGATTCGTTAAAGATATTCCAAGTTTTCTCAATGAATCAATAGACAGCGGAAAATCGATTCTAATGGAAGGCGCTCAAGGCGCCTTGCTCGATGTTGACCATGGAACTTATCCTTTCGTCACTTCTTCCAACCCAACCAGCGGAGGCGCATGCACCGGCACCGGAATACCCCCGACTAAAATTACCGATGTATTTGGAATTGTTAAAGCCTATACAACGCGTGTGGGAATGGGACCATTCCCAACCGAACTGTTGGACGACACGGGCGAAAATCTCCGAAAATGGGGAGCCGAATTCGGCGCTACAACCGGAAGACCGAGAAGATGCGGGTGGTTCGACGCTTTTCTCGTTAAATATTCGTGCATGATTAACGGTATCGGCAAAGCCGCCATTACCAAACTCGACGTTCTCAGCCAGTTGGATGAAATTAAAGTGTGCGTGGGTTACGAACATAACGGGCGAAAATTAAATTCTTATCCGGCTACCGAATCTATACTAAGCAATATTACTCCGGTTTACGAAACATTACCCGGCTGGAAACAGGATATAACCAAAGTTGAACGTTACGATGATTTGCCTTCGGCTACAAAAGATTATCTCGAATTTATTTCGAAAGAATGCGGATTTGATATCGGTATTATTTCAGTCGGACCGCGAAGAAGAGAAACCATCATTTTAGATTAACCTATCCGCTTCTTAAATTTTATTTATCGGCTAAGTTTGTTATTTTTAATCTTAAAATTTTAGGAAGCGGAATTGAATTTTTTATTTATCGTTTTATTTTCTTTACCCTTGAATTTATTTGCAGGATCAGGCGGTCCTTTCAAATTAAATTTAAATAACCTTGATGAACTTGACGGTTCGATCCTTTTCAGCGATCAAATTTACATTACCGGAAATATTTCGCCCCTTCCCGATTCCATTTTATTCAACGGAGAGAAAGCGCTGCTGAACGCAAACGGCGGATTTATTGCAAATTTCAATTTGATTTTTGAAAACCGGCATAAAGTAAACAACTTCAATTTCGGAAAAATTATCGCTGAATTGTTTAAAGAGGACACATCGTTTACTATTGTTAATTACGTCGGCGTGATGATAACAAGCAATAATTTTCCCGATAATAAAATAGTAATTGATACTTTATGGAACATTCGTCCGAAGGGCGGCTATTTAATGCATCCCGGAGAATCGATTCCGGTTGAATTCCGCGCCACTCCCGGCTGCGAAGCTTGGCTTACGGTTGAGGGAGATTCAAATCGTATATTTTTGGACGAATCCTCCAAACCGAGAGATTACTATTGGGGTAAAGCCGTATTCGGAAACGGACTGAACTTAATTGCCGCCGACACTATACGCGGAATTTATAGTGGAAACATCGTCGTTCCGAATATTACCGGTTCCGCGAAATACAAACTTCATTTGCGGAAATTAAATTTTTCCGGATTTAACGAAACACTGAAAGCTAATATTACCGTACTTGGGAAAGGCGAATCAATTACCGCTGTTACAAAAGAAGATCCGAATTTGATCACGGGAAGATACGGACCTGGCAAGGGTTATAAATTATTCATGGACGAAGGAATAGAACTCGAAGCTCTCTCAATTGAAAACGATTGGCTCAAATGTTCTCTCGGAGACGGAGGCTATGTGTATATTCCGAAAGCTTCCGCCGATATTAAATTTAACAAAGGAAAAGTCGAACCGGCGGAGATCCAGGTTATCCGCGGAGAAGACAATAAAAATATCGAGTTTATATTCGGGTTCAGCAAACGGACGCCCGTGGAAATAATTCAATCGCTTAATCCTTCCGCATTCCGTCTGCTGTTTTATAACGTAACGGCAAATATCGATTGGGTAAAATACGACAAAACCTTGAAATGGGTTGAGTCCGTTGAACATCGTCAGATTGATAACTCAACTTTGGAAGTAAGCGTTAAGCTCCGAACCAAGTCGCTTTGGGGATATTCCGCAAGATACGAAGGAAATAATTTTATATTGGAAATAAAAAAACCGCCCGCAAAACGAGCTGGTTTTATTTTTTCCGCCAATCAACTGAACGGAAGAACTATCGTCATCGATCCCGGGCATTCGCCCGAAAGCGGAGCGGTCGGACCTCTCGGATTGAAAGAGAAAGATATTAATTTTGTTCTTAGCTATAAATTGAAATCATCTTTGGAAGAGAACGGCGCGAAAGTGTTTTTAACGAGAAGCGAAAAACAAAGTCTTCCTTTAAGAGAGCGCAGACAACGGGTGATATCATTTAATCCCGACATTGCGATAAGTATGCATAACAACGCCGTGCCTCAATCGGTTAATCCGCTTAAACATAACGGATTTTCGGTATATTATTATTATCCGCAGTCGATGCCGCTCGCGAAAATAATTCATTCGGAATTCAGAGAAAATCTGCCAATACCGGATTTCGGTTTGTATTGGGATAATCTTTATATGTGCAGGATAACGGAAACTGTTTCACTTTTATTAGAACCCGCTTTTATTATTCATCCAGCGCAGGAAGAGATGCTGAAAAGCGAAGAATTTCAGGAAACAATAGTAAATTCAATAGTCGAATCGTTAAAAGAATATTTTGAGGAATTTGCCGAATGAATCAAAGAAGTTTATCAACGAACATAAAAATCGGATTGTTAATTGCCGCCCTGCTTATTGCCGCCGGAACGCTTTACTATACGCAGATATTAGTTAAAAAACTGCAGATGCGCGAAAGGGATTTAGTGGAACTCTACGCTAAAGGTTTGGAATACGTTACCGATATAAATCGCACAAACACCGATCTTACTTTTATCTTCGAGAATATTATTAAAAGAATCTACTTCCCACTAATTCTAACCGACGCACACGATAAAGTAAATTTAAGCGGGATGGGCGGCGGATACAAAAATATACAAATTGATTCTACAAAGTCGAAAGAAGAAATAGCCCAGTTCTTTGAAGCCAAAATAACGGAATTGAAAAAATTTCACTCTCCTATATTGGTTACTTATCAGGACAGCATCATTCTGACTAAAATTTATTACGGCGATTCCGAACTCATTCGACAATTAAAATATTATCCTTATTTACAGATATTTTTTGCTGTGATGTTTGTTTTGATTTCCTACATCGGATTCAGTCACGTCAAACGCAGCGAGCAAAGCAACATTTGGGTTGGTATGGCTAAAGAAACCGCTCATCAGCTTGGGACGCCTATTTCGAGTTTAATGGGATGGCTTGAATTGCTGAAAATGCATCATCGAAATCCGGATAAAGTACTCGACGCAGTGGAGGAAATGGGCGGAGATTTGGAAAGACTCAATAAGATAACAAAGAGATTTTCCAAGATCGGCTCAAAGCCCGAATTAAAATTATCGACGGTAAATGAAACCTTGGATAAAGTATTGAAATATTACAAGAGGCGGATTCCTCAGACGGGAAAAAACGTAGATATCAAAATATCGGGAAAGATAAATTCCGAAGCTATGTTAAACGTTTATTTATTTGAATGGGTATTGGAAAATTTGATTAAGAATGCGCTCGACGCAATTGAAGGAAAAGAAGGATTGATAGAAATTAAACTGCAAGAGGACGTAGGCAAATGTATAATCGACGTTTCGGATAGCGGAAAAGGAATTGATATGAAAAACCGCAAGGAAATTTTTCGCCCCGGCTTCAGCACAAAAAAACGCGGCTGGGGTTTGGGTTTAAGTTTATCAAAACGAATTGTCGAAAATTATCACAATGGCAAAATTTATGTTAAAAGCTCTATCCCGGATGAAGGGACTACGTTCAGGATTATTCTTAATAAAAAATGATTTGGAATGAATATATTTCAAGAAATATAATTTTTATATATTAGAATATGGAAAATATTCAAAAACATATAGTTCATTGGCAAAAAGGAGCGAATGAATCCTTAGAGACATCTGAAATTTTAGTCCTTAAAGGGAAATACTTATTCGGGCTTTTTTTCTGTCATTTAGCGATTGAAAAACAATTGAAAGCCCTATTCATTAAACACAATAATGATTTTCCACCCAAAACGCATAAATTGCTTTATTTAGCAAATAATATAGGTATTGAAATCCACGATGACATGAAGCTGCTTTTTTCAGAGCTTATGGAATTTCAGCTTGAAGGTAGGTACCCTGAATTCAATATAGCAGCGCCGACAAAAAAAAAAGCAACGGAAATTATTAATAAGACAAAGGATGCATTATCATGGTTGCAGAATCAATAAAACTACTTATAAATAAATACGTTTCAGAAGTGAAAAAAAATGGGATAGAAATTTCTAAAGTGATTTTGTTTGGCAGTCATGTTGCTGGAAATCCAACGATTGAAAGCGATATTGATTTAGTTATTGTATCTCCTCAATTCGACGGTTTGGATAAAGAAAAATATTCTTCAATACTTTGGTTGGCTACTGAAGTCGTTGATTATGCCGTTGAGCCGATAGGAATTGGCGAAAAGTTTTTCAACAGCAATATATTTTCTCCACTATTAGATTTAATAAAAACTAAAGGCTTGGAAATAGCCGCATAGAAATTTATAACGGGAATATCCAACTATCTTATTTTTAACTTGACATTTTGAATAAAATACTCGATATTTTTATTAGTTCTTTTGAGATTGTAAGTAAAAGTTTTTAATAAAAGTTTTAACAAAACTTTCGCAACCCTCCATTAACAACTATCCTGGCTGTCATGGTCCGCCCTCTACCATGGCAGCCCGCCCTCTTTTTAATTTAATCTTTTTTTATTTATCTTGCCAATAGAATAAGTCTATTCTTATGAAATTTAAATTAATCATAATAACACTCCCTTTAATGCTGTTTCTAAAGGCTGACCCCGCCTCCGCGCAGCGCACGGACTCGCTGAATAATAACAGATTATTAGTCATAGGAGGAGTAACAGCCGGAGCGTTTATTTACGGATATGTTATTCAAAATAATATTTGGTGGAAAGGAAGCAAAAGTAAATTTCATTTTAATTTTCAACAGGATTGGAAATACGCGTTAGGCTCGGATAAATTCGGACACTTCTTTTTCGGGACATCTTTAACTAAGATTTACGCCGACGCGTTTCAATGGGCAGGCATGAACCGGAAAAAAGCCTTATTTTATTCCGGTATTCTCTCGTGGTCGTATCAAACATTTATTGAAATTAGAGACGGATTTTCAAAAGAATACGGTTTCAGTTGGGGAGATTTTTCGGCAAACACTCTCGGAGCGCTTTTCCCCAATCTTCAGCGCCGTTATCCTTTTCTGCGGAATTTCAATTTCAAACTCTCCTTTTATCCTTCGGAAAGATTTAAGAACGAATCCAACAGATACATTTTGGACGATTACGAAAGCGCTTATAATTGGCTGAGTATAAATATAAAAAATATGCTGCCGCGCCGGATCGGTAAATTCGTTCCGCCTTTTATTAATATTGCTATCGGACACAGCGTTAAAAGATTACTTTACAGCGATAGGAATCATGAACTATTCTTAGCGTTGGATTGGGACATAAGTTTTATTAAAACCGACAATTACCTGCTTAAATCTTTGCTCACAATTATCGGACTTTATCACCTTCCTTCTCCCGCTGTAAAAATTTATCCTAATGTAATTTGGTACGGATTAAAATTCTAAATCACGGAAAATGTAAAATTTAGCCAATAATTTCGTAATTTTGCAATTCAACAATTCGGATAACTGAATGGCGGAACATAAAAACAGACCCAAATGGGATGAATATTTTCTTAAAGTAGCAATGCTCGTCTCGGAAAGAGCCACCTGCCCGCGAATGCACGTCGGGTGCGTTCTTGTAAAAGATAAAAGAATTTTATCCACCGGATACAACGGTTCTGTAGCCGGACAGCCTCACTGCGACGATGTGGGCTGCCAAGTTGTGGAAAATCATTGCGTCAGAACAATTCACGCGGAAATGAACGCTATTATTCAATGCGCCATTCACGGAATAAGCACTCAGGGAGCGACGGCTTACGTCACCAATATGCCGTGTACAAACTGCACAAAAGCCTTAATTGGAGCGGGCATAAGAGAAGTTGTCGTATTCTCCGAATATCACGATACTCTTGCGGACGATTTTTTCAATCACGCAGGAGTGCAGATAAGACGTCTGTCTATGCCCGATAGCAAAATAGAATACGATTTGGATATGTTCACATCCGCCAGAAAAATTGAAGACCATAAAATTGAGAATAAAATAACAGATGAATAGCTTAAATAAAGAATATTTAAAGAAATATTTGTCGCCGGAAAACTTCATCAATCGGGATGTGAGCTGGCTGGAATTTAACCGCCGTGTAATGGAAGAAGCGTTAAACCCCGATATTCCTTTACTCGATAGAATAAAATTTATTTCCATTTATTTTACCAATCTCGACGAATTTTATATGATTCGCGTTTCGGGTCTTAAGGAAAGAATTAGAGCTCATGTTTATGAACCGGCAATAGACGGTTTGACGCCGAATCAGGAGTTAAAACAGATTGAAAAAGAAGTTTCGATTATGCTGAAAACCATCTACAATTACTGGCATAACACTGTACTACCCGAATTGGAGGAGAATCATATATCAATTTGCAATTATGAAAAACTTACGAACAAAGAAAAGAAATCGCTGAAAAATTATTTTGAGAAAGAAATTTATCCCGTACTCACTCCTTTAGCGTTCGACCCCGGACGACCATTTCCTTATATTTCAAATTTAAGTTTGAGTTTTGCCATTCTTGTAAAGAAAAGTAATCGCGAACGTCATTTCGCAAGAGTCAAAATTCCGAATGTTATTCCTCGATTGATAAGAATTGACCCCCTCTTAAGCAAAGGGAAGAAAGGCAATAGCGCTAAAAAGTTCAGGTTTATTTGGATTGACGAATTAATCAAAAATAATCTGGAAATACTTTTCCCCGGCTTAGACATACTGCACGCGCATCAGTTTAGAATAACGAGAGATACCGATCTGGAAATTCAGGAAGACGAAGCGGACGACTTGCTTGAATTGATTGAAGAAAATGTTAAACAGAGAAAATTCGGATTTGTCGTGCGCATGGAAGTTGAGAAAGATATGCCCGGATTTATGATAGACACGTTAGTTGAGAACCTTGAAATATCTACAGACGATTTACATATATTCGACGGTCCGCTCGGATTGAGCGACATAATGCAGTTGTATTCTCTGCCGCTCCCTCAGTTGAAAGAGAAACCGTTTCATCCGTCAATTCCTTCGATATTCGAGGAAGAAGAATCGCCTTTTTCAATAATTAAAAACCGCGATATTTTACTCCACCATCCGTACGAATCGTTTAATCCCGTTACCGAATTTATTAAGGAAGCCGCGGAAGACCCCGATGTTCTCGCGATAAAACAGACTCTTTACAGAGTAGGTCCGAATTCGCCAATCGTAAAATATCTAATTGAAGCCGCGGAACGGAATAAACAGGTGGCGGTATTAGTTGAACTTAAAGCCCGTTTCGACGAGGAAAATAATATTTTTTGGGCAAAGGAACTCGAAAAAGCTGGCGTTCACGTTGTTTACGGTTTACTCGGATTAAAAACACACGCTAAAATGACTTTGGTTGTCCGACGGGAAAGCGACGGCGTAAAACGATATGTGCATCTCGGTACCGGAAATTATAATCCCTCTACGGCAAAAATTTATACCGATATCGGTCTTTTTACCGCCGACGAAGATATCTGTTCGGATGTAAGCGAGATATTCAATTATATTACGGGATATTCCGAACAGAACGAATACCGTAAATTGCTTGTCGCTCCTTTAACAATTAGAAATGAATTTTTAATATTAATTCAGAGAGAAATTGAAAATGTAAAAGCCGGCGGCAAGGGGCATCTCATATTTAAAATGAATTCCTTAGTTGACCCGATGATAATTGCCGCTCTTTACGAAGCCTCGCAAAACGGAGTTAGAGTTGATCTGGTCGTTAGAGGTATTTGCTGCCTTATTCCGCAGCGCCCTGGTTTGAGTGAAAATATCTTTGTCCGCAGTATTGTAGGCAGATTTTTAGAACACAGCAGAGTTTTTTATTTCTACAATAACGGTAAAGAGGAACTGTTCGCAGGCAGCGCGGATTTGATGCAGAGAAATCTTGACCGGAGAGTGGAAATTATTTTTCCAATCGAAGACGAAATTATTAAACGGAGAATAATAGAGAACATATTAAATATTTCTCTCAAGGATAATCAAAAAGCGCGAATTATGCTTCCGACCGGGAAATATGTTTTCAATAAACCGGTCTCCTCCGAAGGAATTATAAGTCTGCACGATTGGCTGATGGAAAACACTTCTTCCAACACTCAAAATATCGGGAAGTCGAAATTAGTCAGCGCTTAACCGGCAAAAATTCTCCAAACCTGCGCCACTACAAAAGTGAAAAAAAGTCCCAATAAAAGAGGTAGAAACGTGGCAACGGTCGTCCATTTAAGACTTTTCGTCTCTTTGTAAATTGTATAGATTGTAGTTGAACACGGGTTATGCAGCAGACTGATGAGCATAAGATTTATTCCCGTAAGGGCTGTCCAGCCGCCAATTGATAAAATATTCGCTGTATCGGCAACCGAATTCGCTTCGAATAATACTCCCGCGCCCGCTCCCACGCCTGAAACTCCCGCGGCTAAAGTAGTTAACATTAATATTGTCGGAATAATTATTTCATTTGCCGGAATAGCTATAATAAAAGCCAGCGCAATAACTCCGTTCAGTCCGAAGAAAAACGCCGCCGGATCGACAAACTCAATGAAATATTCCGCAATGCTTTTCGATTCAATTGTGATGTTTGCGGTAAGCCAAATAACCATTCCCGCGGGTATGGCAAATACAATGGCTCTCCATAAAACGTAAATAGTTCTGTCAATCAGAGAAGTATAAAGCGTTTGCAAAATTCTCGGCGGTCTGTACGGCGGCAGTTCCAAACTAAACGCGGACGCCTGCCCGCGGAGCAGCGTTTTTGAAAGACCCCAAGAAACGATTAAACTAAAAAATATTCCAAGCATAGAAATAAAAATCACCGACGCAGACGTAACCAATCCCGCAATAGAAGCCGGAACTAAACTTCCGATAAAAATAGTCGCAATTAATATTTGAGTAGGCCATCTGCCGTTGCAAAGAGAAAAATTGTTCGTTATCATAGCTATTAATCTTTCTCTCGGGCTATCAATTATTCTCGCGGCAATAACTCCCGCGGCGTTGCATCCGAAGCCCATAGTCATAGTTAAAGCCTGTTTTCCATGCGCTCCGACTTTTCGGAAAAGGAAATCCATATTAAAAGCCACTCTCGGAAGATATCCGAAATCTTCCAGCAAAGTAAACATCGGAAAAAATATTGCCATCGGAGGCAGCATCACCGCAATTACCCACGCCATCGCTATATACGCGCCGTCGAGCAGAAGACCGTCAATCCACCAGGGTATTCCGATTGAAGATGAAATACTTTTTAACCAAGGATAGCCGACGTCCAGCAATAATTCGCTTAACATCGAAGAAGGATAGTTCGCTCCTATAACGGTTATCCATAACACAAGCGCGAGCATTAAAAACATTATCGGGAATCCCGCCCATCTGCTGGTAACAATTTTATCGAGTATTTGATCGAAATTTACAGAAGTTTTTTTATCGCCTTTGCTTACCACAGAAGCGGCAATGACCGAAGCTTCGGAGTAAACTCTTTGAGTGAGAAGATCGTAAATATCCTCGTCAATTTTCCATCTCAATTCCGCCGCTTTATTTACAATTTTTTCTCCGGACATTATCCCGCCTGTAGTTCCTCGTTTAAACGCATTGAATTAATTTTACTCAATTCTCCCGTGCGGACGGCGTCTATAATCGATTGGTCTCCTTCCAATAATCTTAACGCTATCCATCTCGGATTAGGGATATTGGGAAAGTCGGAACGAATATCTTTCACCAAAATCTCAATTGCTTTATCCAATTTTTTTGAAGTCCCCGAAATTCTGTACGGGTTGCATTTATATTTTCCCGACGCCACATCGTTTACCGCCGCAATTAAATCTTTAATTCCTTCCTTCTGCCTCGCGGCTGTAAGAACGACCGGAATACCCAGCTTTTTAGCGAGCGAACGATTGTTTATTTCGATACCGTGCCTTTTCGCTTCGTCTATTAAATTAACGCATAGAACCGCGCGGTCCGTAATTTCGAGCACCTGAATAACTAAATTCAAATTGCGTTCGAGTCTTGTCGCGTCCACAACGATAATTGTTACGTCCGGCTGTCCGAAAAGAATAAAATTCCTCGCAATCTCTTCGTCTGCGCTGGTTGACAAAAGCGAGTAAGCGCCGGGTAAATCGACAATTTTATATCGGTTGCCGCCGTAAATATACCCGCCTTCCGCTCTTGCGACGGTTTTTCCTGGCCAATTACCCGTATGCTGCTTTAAACCGGTCAAACTGTTGAAGACGGTGCTTTTGCCTGTATTCGGATTTCCCGCGAGAGCGACGACATAATCCGTTTCCGACATATCGATACCGAGTTTTATCAGATTATCCGTATTGTGAACCGGACAGTTAACGCAATTTTCATTAAGCTGCATTTGATTTTTCCTTTTTAATGTAAATCCATTTCGAAATTGATTTTCTCAGCGCGATAGTCGTTTCGCGCACGAGATAAGCGGTCGGGTCTTTGCCCGCGCCTTGAAGAACCGCTTTAATTTTCGTGCCCGGAACAATTCCTAAATCGAGCAGCCGTCTTCTCTGCTGACCGATTAACGCTTTGGATATTTCCACAACAACGGCTTCGTCATTCATTTGAAGAGAATCGAGAGTTTCGAATTCCGATTGGATTAATTTTTCATCTTCAATTTTTTTAACCGTAATATTCTGCGCAAAAGGGAGCGCGAGAATAATTTCCTCCCCCTCGGCGTCGAAAGTAATTTTTATATTATTCTTCTGCAGAACCCGAATCTGCATCCCCCTTCTTAAACCGAAAGCCGTTATCTGCTGATAAATCTCCTTCGGTTCGTCCTCCACGTGCGTAATAATAGCGTACTCGTTTTCATTAAGCGAATTAAGCTGAATTCCGGTGTAATCCGGAATATCCCCGTTTTTAGAAGGAATCGGGTCGCCGTGCGGATCGTATATAGGATTGCCGAGCAAGGCGGATAAATCTTCCGCTTCCTTCTCGGTAATATTGTGCTCCTTGAATTCTGCGTCGTTATGCCAATCTTCAACGGGAACGCTGGTTTCCTCGGCGAGATACCTTTCCCACAGCCGATGAATCCGAATAACTTTCAGCGCGTAAGATTTTCCACCCGAAGTCAATCTCATTTTTTCTTCCCTTATTTCCAGCAGTCCCAAACCGCTCAATTTATTAACGAGCCGTGCGGCGTGATTATCGCTAATATTTAAATTTCCGGCAAGGCTGTCGAGACTCGGCTCCATATTTTTATACTCGTAATCGTAAAAATGTTTGAGCGCGTCCTCAACCAAAATTCTTTCCGATTTAGATGAATATTTTTTTATTTCCTTTTTAATTTTGTACCGGAAGCGGAACGCGAAAACCGCCGCGGCAAATAATAAGAGAGCGGAAAACAAAAGAAATACCGGTTGTGTCATTTTATTCTCCCTCCGAAATTTTCACAAAAACATTTTTGCAAATCATTGAGCTAAGCGAATAAGTTTTACTTTTTAATTTAATGCTTACCGATTGATCGAATTTTCTCACTTCGGCTAACTTAATTTTTGTTCCAATAGCCAGACCGATACTGCTCAAATATTCAATCATTTCACGGTTATCATCATTCACTCTTAAAACAGTGTAATACTCATCCGCGGCGGCATCGTTTAACGGGACCGCGCTTTCCACTTCGGGCATCAGTCCGTTTGCATCCGGTATAGGCGCTCCGTGCGGGTCAAATTTGGGATAATTTAGATATTTCTCGATTCTATTTATCAATTCTTCCGAAGTTTCATGTTCCAATCTTTCAGCTTCGTCGTGAACTTCTTCCCATTTCATTCCAAGAGACTTAGTCAGGAATAATTCCCAAAGTCTGTGACGCCGCAGCACTTTTTTCGCCGTTTCAATTCCCTTCTCCGTTAAAATAACTCCTTTGTATTTTTCGTAATGGACAAAATCTTCGGATTTCAATTTCTTAAGCATGTCGGAAATAGCCGCTTGACTAACTCGCAGCCGTTCCGCAATGTAGGAAGTTGTAACCGCTCCGTCCGTTTCGAGCGAGCGGGAATAAATTGATTTGATATAATCTTCTCTTGAAGCTGAGTTCATAATATTCTTAGATTTCCTTGATTATAAACTTAAGCATACTTAATTTCATAGTCAAGCCG
>CAYNUJ010000087.1:0-12663 GCA_964400095.1 uncultured Melioribacteraceae bacterium | reverse complement strand
AATTAATAATACTAATTTAGCTTTCATTTTTACCTCCGTTATTATTAAACATAACCTCTTATTAACCGGTCCAACGCTGCTTAATATATTTCCAATATCCGGCTATTATTATTTACAAGTTACATATTTTTTTATTACATTGCAAATGAAAATCGAACGTATTGTCTTTAATTACAACCGGTTAGGTTTATAAATAGCCGGGATATAGACGATACAAATTATTAATTTTCAAACTCAAGGTGCAGGATAATTATTATCAGATATCTGCAGGATAAATATGTCAAAATTATTGGATAGCGTAAGCGCGGAAATTAAAAGGAGAAATTACAGCTATAAAACCGACCAAGCATATAGAAAATGGATAAAGAATTTTATTATCTATAACGGCAAACGACATCCATCAAAATTAGGAGCGGAGGATATAAAGCGTTATCTTTCACATCTCGCGTTGGAAAGGAATCTTTCACCTTCTTCGCAGAATTTGGCTTTGAACGCCATTGTTTTTCTCTACAAAAACGTCCTTAAAATAGAAGTCGGAGATTTCAGCTCCTTTGCAAAAGCAAAATATTCTCGCAAAATTCCCGTTGTCTTTTCCAAAGCGGAAGCAATGCTTGTATTAAGTAAAATGACCGGCGTTGAAAAATTGGTTTGTTCTCTCTTGTACGGCTCGGGTTTACGCCTAATGGAAGCTTTGCGGATCAGAATGAAAGATATCGACTTCGAGCAAAATATTCTTATAATTCCCGCCCCACAAATGACCAATGACAATTGACCAGCCTCTCATCCATTCATCCATCCATCCAATCATCCTCATATTCCCATTTATTGTATTTTTCCGCTTATTAGTATAAATTCACGAAGTATTTTTACGGCAAAAAATATTCCGAGGAGAACAATGAAACGATTTATTATTTTACTTTTATTAACGCTGGCGACGACATTTTCTTTCGCTCAGAAAAGAGAGCTTACGGTGGAAGACCTTTGGGCAATGAAGAGAATCGGTTCTTACGATATTTCGCCCGACGGAAAAACGATAATCTTTTCCGCAACGAAATACGACATGGACAAAAACAAAGGGAAGAGCGGTATTTATTCGATTAACGCCGACGGAAGCGGTATGCGCGCGTTAAAGGGAGAAGGAGAGGAAAGCAGTCCGTTTTTCTCCAGGGACGGCAAATACGTTTACTTTTCCCGCAAAGGACAAATCTGGCGCTACGATCTGAACGGCGAAAACGAAAAGCAAATCACCGATTTCTATTCCGGCGTCGGTGGATTTGAATTTAACGCCGATGAAAGCAAAGCGCTGTTTGTTTCGCAAGTTTATCCCGACTGCGCTACTCCCGAATGCAACGAAGCGAAAGATAGAGCGTTAAAAGAGAAAAAGAGCAGCGGTAAAATATTCACCGAATTGATGTACCGCCATTGGAGCCGCTGGCGCGGAGATAAAAGAAGTCACTTGTTTTTATACGACGCGGCAAAAAATAGTTACACGGATTTGACTTTATTCAGCGCCTCCGACGTTCCCCCAATCGATTTGGGCAGTACGAACGATTATTCGTTTTCCCCTGAGGGGAATGAAGCGGCGCTGGTTTTAAATCCCGATAAGAATCTCGCTACTAGCACCAACAACGAAATCTATTTGATTTCGCTCGATAATTTGCCGGGAGGGAAAGCCCCCGAATTGAAAAAAATTTCAGTTTCTTTGGGCAATGACAATCAGCCGGTTTATTCGCCCGGCGGGAAATTTATCGCATTCCGTTCAATGAACCGCGCTGGTTTCGAAGCCGATAAATACGATTTGGTTCTTTACAATAGAAAATCAGGCAAAAGAAAAATATTGACGGAAGGTTGGAATTTGTCAGTTGGAGAGATCGTCTGGTCGAAGGATGCGAAATTTGTTTTCGTAACAACCGCGTACGAAATTTACAACGCGATTTTCAAAATTAACATCGCAACCGGGGAACGGACTCCGCTGCTTACCGAAAGAGTGAACAATTCGCTCAAACTTTCCGGCGACGGAAAAACGCTCTATTTCAAACAGCACCGTTCCAATCAGCCGTACGAAATTTTCGCGATGGATTTATCATCGGGCAAAGTAAAGCAAATCACGAAAATAAACGCCGGGGTTCTTGCCGATATTGCAATGAACGAAGTGGAAACATTTTGGACGGAAGGAGCCGAAGGCGCGAAAGTTCAGTCGATTTTAGTTAAGCCGCCCTTCTTCGACGAAAACAAAACGTATCCGATGATTTTTTTAATTCACGGCGGACCGCAGGGGCATTGGAAAGATGATTTTCATTACAGATGGAATATTCAGCTTTTCGCTTCGAGAGGATATGTGGTGGTGGCGCCCAATCCGCGCGGCAGCGTGGGTTACGGACAGAAGTTCACCGATGAAATTTCCGGCGATTGGGGCGGAAAGGTTTACGTCGATCTGATGAATTCCTACGATTACGCGGTAAGCAATTTCAAGTTTATCGATAAAAAGAACACTTTCGCTGCGGGCGCTTCATACGGCGGTTATATGATAAATTGGATCGAAGGTCACACGGATAGATTCAACGCGCTCGTCTGTCACGACGGCGTGTTCAACACCGAAAGCATGTACGGCAGTACGGAAGAACTCTGGTTCCCCGAATGGGAATTTAAAGGAGCGCCGTGGGAGAACAGAGAGCTTTATCAAAAATGGTCGCCGCATACGTACGCGCAGAATTTTAAAACGCCGATGCTGGTAGTTCACAGCGCGAACGATTTCCGCGTGCCGGAATCTCAAGCGTTCGAGTTGTTCACTTCGCTGCAGAGAATGGGCGTTGAAAGCAAATTTTTATACTTTCCGGATGAAACTCATTTTGTAACTAAACCGCAAAATAGTAAATTGTGGTGGAATACTATTTTTGATTGGTTCGAAAATCACAAGAGGTAAAAATGAACGACGATATTAAAAAACTTGAAGCCGAAATAGACGAAATAGCGGCTCAATACGAAAACGAAGAAAGCGCCGATGAAGGCGCCAAATATGTGGAAGAGAATCTTTGGCAGAAGGTCGAACGAGTCGGCAAGAAAATTTCATTCGCTAAAGACCTTATGGCGCTCTATAATTATATGATGGACTCCGGCGTCTCGTGGCACAGAAAATCAATTGTAATTGCCGCGCTTGTTTATTTTATTTCGCCCATAGACGCTATCCCGGATTTGGCTCCTCTGTTCGGTTATCTCGACGATTTGGGAGTTATTACCGCAGTGCTGAAATTTCTCGGCAGCGAATTAACCGCTTACTACGATTAACGGAAAACAGTGTTGGAAAATCAGAATTTTAAAATCGTTGGATCGGAAATTCTTTTCAAGGGTAAAGTATTCGACGTTCAAGTAGATAAAATCAGATATGATTCGGGAAACACAGCTCCGCGGGAAGTGGTTCTTCACAACGGCGGAGCGGTGGTTCTTGCCGAAACCGCAAACGGAAAAATAATTTTAATCAATCAGTTCAGATATCCGTTTAAAATGGAATTGTGGGAACTGCCGGCGGGCAAATTGGAAAAAGAAGAAGACCCGCTATTCTGCGCAGAACGCGAATTGAAAGAAGAAACGGGATATTCGGCTAAACGTATTACAAAGCTCGGCTCAATTTTTACATCGCCGGGATTCTGCAGCGAGGAACTTCACATTTACTTTGCCGAAGGATTGACCGAAGGAGAACACGACCGCGAAGAAGGCGAGGAGGGAATGACGGTATGCGAATTTACCCGGGAAGAAATTACGGAAATGATAATGAACGGGGAAATAAAAGACGCCAAGACCATTGCGGGAATGTTTTATTATTTGAATAGGAAGGAAGAAGGATAGAACACAGACCTGCCTGCGGCAGGCAGGTAACACAGATATAACAAATAATCACAGATGAAATTAGTTATTTTTATCCTTGTAAATCAGTTGAATCAGTGTTATCTGTCTTCCCAAAAATATTTTGATTGCCTTTTATCTCAGAATTACGACGGCGCTGTTAAGTCGTTCATTTATTGGGGTCAGTACATCATTCCGATATTCAGAGTGATAAAGAGACCTCTTAAATCTTTTTGGAATCTTCCTTCCAAACTTTCCACACCGTCGTTGAATAAGTGCGCCCAATAGTAACGAACGTTGAGTCCGATAAGATTGCTTTTGCTAAGACCGAAATTCGCGCCGAAACCGATATATCCTCCGGCGGAGGGATAAAGTTTAGCTTTGCCGAAGGAACTGAAAAATTCTTTATCGTATGGCGTTGTTATTACAAACGTAGGTCCAACGCCCGCATTAATATAGGGGCGAAGATTTTCGGTGATAACATCGCTGAAAAGGCGGTAATGAATGCCAATGTTGACGGGAATGAGAAAAACTCTGTTCTTCTTCCCGATTACAAATTTACGTCCGAAATAATCGATATATTCAACTTCCCGCTCGTCTTTAGATTCGGTAAAGGATAAATCGATAAATCCGGTAAAATCCTCTGATAAATCTTTTCTCATAAATCCGCCGAATCCGAACCCCCCTTCGCCGAACATAATATCTACTCCCCAGGCATTGTGAGGGAATTCCTGGCTTTTTTTCTCTTTTGCGATTTCCCCTAATTTCTGACCGCTGCTCCAAATAAACGGTATAATTATCATTACGAATAAAATCTTTTTCATTAGCTCTACCTTTGCTGTAGTTTTGTACCGAAAAATAATTATATTATATTAAAAATCAATGCAAAAATTTGTCTGCTATATTATTTCGTTTTTTTTGAAATTAAACAACAATAAAAACAAAAAGTTCAACGGGAGGAAACTTTGCCGGTTAATTTGGAACTGAAAGCTGAATTAAAATCATTCAGAGGAATTAAAGCTAAATTAAAATTATTGAACGCTGAGTACAAAGGCGTTCTTAAACAAAAGGACACTTATTATAAATCGAAGGGATTTTTATTGAAACTCCGCAGAGTAAACGGCGAATTCGAATTGATAAAATATCTCAGGGATGAAAAGAGCCGCAAAAGATGGAGCAATTTCGAAGCGCTGAATATTAAAGGTAAAAACGTTGAAAGATATTTTTCCGAAATATTGGAACCGGAAGCCGTTGTAGAAAAATCCCGCGAACTTTACATTTATAAAAATACAAGGATCCATCTCGATACCGTAAAAGGATTGGGGAAATTTATTGAACTGGAAACCGTTGTTGACAAAGGCAAAAAAGACGCTTCGAAAAGGTTTAACGAATTAATAGATTTTCTCGGAATTGATTTGAGCAGACAGATTAAAACATCCTACAGATTTTTGGTTGGCAAATGATTCTAACCCGTTCCGAAATAGAAGAACTCGATTTAGACTTTTTGCTTCAATCGCGTATAACTTCGGGCAAGCAGAATGAAATTTTGATTCTTGTGCCGACTAACCGGAAACTCCGGCGGCTAAAAAAGGAAATAATCGACTCGTCGCCCGGCGGAACGGTTACGGATTTGAATTTGGAAACCCTTACGACTTTAACGGAAAAATTATTGAGGGAAACAGAATCTTTTCACGAGCTTACGGAATCCGCCGCTATGGTTTTCCTCGAAAAAATAAGCCGCGAAATTCAATTCAGCTATTTTGCCGTTTACTCGGATGGAATTCCATACGGAACGCTGCTTAAACTGAAGGAAGTGATTTCCGAATATAAACGCGCCGGAGTTACTCCGGATCTGTTGAAAAACGAAGCGGTAAAACTCGAAGGGGCAGAACGGAATAAAGCTCTGGATATTTATGAAATTTACAAGCGATATCTCGAACTCGGAGGCAGTTTATCCGCTTACGAAGTAGGAGATATTTACTCGAGGGTATTAAATTTAACGCCCGATATTTTCAAGGCGGTATTCAATAAACTTTATCGAAACGTGAAATTGATAACGGCAATAGGATTCGATGAATTCACCGCGCCGGAAGCGGAGATATTAGGCAGACTTTCGTCGCGAGTCAGCGAAAATCTTTTTATCGGTTTCGATTATTACCGGTACAATCCGTTATTATTTTCGCATCTCGATAAAACTTACGACAAGCTCGCGGCAATAGGCTTCCGGCAGATAAAGGATAAATCACACGCGGAATTTTCTTTTTTCAGAAAAACTTTGAGGGAAAATTTATTCAAAAAAAATCCCGGACGGAGTAATGAATTCAGGAATAAAATTTCGGCGCTGCAAGCTCAAACTAGAAAAAACGAAGTGGAAAGCATCGCGAAAATAATTAAGAAATTAATTGTCGAAAAGGGAATTGAACCGCATCGCATTTGCGTTTCTTTCAATTTGATAAATAACTATTCAAATTTGACGAGATATATTTTCCGGCTTCACGGAATTCCTTTCAACATTACCGATAGAATTTCACTCGATAAATCGCTGCCGGTAACTTCGATTATTAATTTGCTCGAAATCCTCGAAAGCGACTATTATTACAAATCAATATTACGCGCGGCGCTAAGCGGGCGTCTTAAATTACCCGGCGTGGATACCTTTAGCTTAATTAACGTATCGCGCGGATTGAAAATTGTAGCGGGAAAAAGTAATTGGATTAGCAGAATAAACTACGCTCTTAGGAACCGGTACGACGACGAGTTCGGAGGTATTCCGGAAGAACAGTTAAACAAAGCTCTTAACGGAATTAAAGTTTTTCAGGATATTCTTTCCCGTTTTGCCGGAAAGATTTCGCCGGATGAATTCCTTTCCGCTTTAAAGGAATTAATTTCACGGACGCGGCTCGTAGAAAACGTACTGAACTCTGCGGGCGATAATACCGAAGCCGAGATTAAAAGTCTTACGGTATTCCTCGAAAATATAGAAGAAATTTTCGATTTGCTCAATAAGGAGGTTGGAAAACAATCGAAATTCGGAATAGAATATTTCATGAATATCCTCAGGACTTCAGCCAAAGCCGCGCGGTTCAATATAAAAGAGAAATCCGATTACGGAGTTTTGGTGACTAATGTGGAGGAAATAAGAGGGTTGAATTTCGATTATCTTTTTATCGGCGGAATGGTTGATAAGGATTTCCCAACACAATATTCGCCCGAAGTTTTTGTCTCCGGCTCATATGCCAAGGTTGAGGCTATTCACTTGACCGAGCAGAGATATCTGTTTTACCGCGGAGTTTCCGCCTGGCGCAAAGGTCTATTTTTAAGCTATCCTCTCTCGGAGGATAAAAGGGAATTCGTAGAATCCACTTTCTTAAAGGAATTTTTAAATTTATTTGAATGCGCAGAATTGGACGGTGAGAATTTTTCGGATATTATTTCTTCGCCCATTGAACTACAAAAATCCGCGGTAAATTTAAATGACGCCGAAAAGCAATTTAACTTTCGCTCCGCAGGAACTGTAAATTTATTGAGCGATATCGACGCCGGCAAAACGGCGCGCTCGGAAAAATACTCCGAATATCAGGGCTATCTTTTAATCGACGGAATTGAAGAAGAAAATCTCCTATCGGACGCGGCGAAAGAGAAAATCAATAATTACCGAAAGAGAATATTTTCTATTTCTCAATTGGAGACTTACGCCAAATGCTCGTTTAAGTATTATTTGGAAAGAGTTTTGGGCGTTGAAACAGTTGACGAACCAAGCGAGGATATTGCGGCTATTGAATTCGGAGCGGTAGTCCACGAAATTCTGTTTAAGTTTTATTCGGAATTTAAAAAGAAAGGATTTTCTTTATCCGGCTGCGGGGATGCGGTATTCGAAAAAGCGCAGAATATGATATTCGAAATTGCCGAAGAGAAGCTGAATTTACCCGAATTCAACCTTCCTCCGGCATTCTTTGAGAGGGAAAAACTTATCGGGATAAACGGCAACAGAGTGGATTCAATTTTATACAAATTTCTTGAAACCGAACGGGAAAACGAAACCGGTTTTGAACCGGTAATGTTTGAACTTCCGTTCGGGATGCAGGGACCTTCCGGCGCGGCGGAACCGATTGAATTAAACGGCGTTTTTCTGAGAGGGAAAATAGATCGAGTTGAAATTAATGAAAAAGATAAATTGTTTAATGTTGTCGATTATAAAATCGGTTCCAATAAAATTACGAAAGACGATTTAATAACCGGACTCGCTCTGCAGCTTCCGGTTTATCTTTACGCCGTAAAGCGTTTGTTGGGCGATGAATATCAGCCGCATCAGATGATAATTTATTCCCTTAAATATCAGTCTTCATATTTCGGAAGAAAAAATATTTTCAACCAAAAGAAAGCTTCCCTGCCGGAAGTAATCGATAAAAATAACGAACTCATTGAATTTGTAGGAGGCAAAATTGACGAGTATGTAAGTAATATCACAAAAGGTATTTTTCCTCTTAGTCTGCTGGAAAACCGGGAACAGAAAGTCTGCGGTTACTGTAAATTGAAATCGATATGCAGAATAAGCGAGCTTGACTAAAAAATTCTTTTTCATTATTCTTTAGTCGATATTTAGAAACTTAATAAAAATATTTCAATCAATAAAAAAGAAAACAAAAATGGTAAAATTTAATAAATATACTATTCCCGAAGCGATAAAACCCAGTTTTGAAAAATACTCGGAAAAATTAGCTCTTGCGGATATTGACAGCAACGGAATATCTTACGGCGAGTTGAAGAATAAAATCCATTTAATATCAAAGTTCCTTTCGGAAAACGGAATTTCCAAAGGAGACAGAGTGGCGATACTCAGCGAAAATCAGCCCAACTGGGGCGTAGCGTATTTGTCTATCGCTTGGATCGGAGCGGTTGTAGTTCCGATAATGACCGAATTCAAAGAAGCCGACGTGCATCATATAATAAGACATTCCGGCGCGAAAGCTATTTTTGTATCGGAAAAAAATATTGACGCAATTTCAGACATTGAAGATTCGGAACTTCAGACGGTAATATTGATAGAAGATTTAAGCATTGTGCCGCTGAACAACGGATTCGACGCTATCGGCAGGGTTCTCAAAGAAGGAAAAAAAGAACTCAATAAAATATTTACTTCGGCGTTGAAAATGGCGGGACTTGTAAAAGAAGAACCGGAAGAGGAGGATCTTGCCGCAATTGTTTATACATCTGGAACTACGGGATTATCCAAAGGGGTTATGCTGACGCATAAAAATTTAATGTCGGACGCGGAATCGACTTTAAATTTAGTCTCTGTTTCCTCTAAAGACAGAATGCTCTCCATTCTACCTCTTTCCCACACAATGGAGTGCACTCTCGGATTGATGCTGCCGCTTATCGCCGGATTAACGGTCCATTATTTAATGAAACCGCCCACCGCGGGGTATCTGCTTCCGGCGTTAAAAAAGGTAAAACCGACAATAATGATTTCCGTACCGTTGATAATTGAAAAAATTTATCGAATGAAAATTCTGCCCGAAATTCAGAGAAAAAGAATTGTTAAAGAGTTGTACAAGATTCCATTGATAAGAAAAAAGATTCATCAAGCCGCGGGCAAAAAACTGCTGCAGACATTCGGCGGCGCGTTGGAAATGTTCTGCATTGGAGGAGCGGCTCTTTCGGAAGATACGGAGATATTTCTCCAGGAATCTAAATTTCCCTACGCGATAGGCTACGGATTAACGGAAACTTCTCCGCTTGTTACCGGAGACGACAATAACAATACAAAACTTCGAGCCGCGGGGAGACCGTTAAAAAACGTGGAGATTAAAATTGATAATCCCGATCCGGAAACCGGCGAAGGGGAAGCGCTTATTAAAGGACCTATGGTAATGAGGGGTTATTATAAAAATGAAGAGAAAACAAAAGAAGTGTTAACGGACGACGGTTATTTTAGATCGGGAGATTTGGGAATTATAGACGAAGACGGTTATCTTTTTATCAAGGGACGCTCAAAAAATGTGATTATCGGTTCGAACGGAAAGAATATTTATCCGGAGGAGATTGAAAGTCATGTTAACGCGATGCCCTTTGTGCTGGAATCTCTTGTTTATGAAAAGGAAGGAAAAATTATCGGTCGTGTTCATTTCAATTACGACGAGCTGGATAAGTATTACAATATATATAAACTTCAGGAATCGGAAGCGGAGAAAATCATTGACGATCTGCTGAAAAATATTCTCGAAGGCGTGAATTCAAAAGCGCCGAGTTATTCAAAATTGAATAAAGTTATCGCACAGCCGGAGGAATTCGAAAAAACTCCGACTAAAAAGATTAAAAGATACTTATACACGTAAATCGTTCTGTGTTATATCTATTTAACCGCGCTTATTTTCTTGGTGTCCGTCTTTTTCAATTTATCGTAAGACCTCATCCCGGCTATACCGAGCATACCTGTAATCAATGTATAAAGCATTGTGTAATCCATCGGTTCAGGCGGATTCTTTACGCTGGGAATCCATAGAAGAATGGGATAAAGCACAAATTGATAGAAAAGCGCCAGCGCTCCCACCCATCCGATTGCCGGACGCCATCCGGCTACAAACAGACTGCCGCTTCGAGCTTCCTCTTTGTTCACTTCAGCCTGGGCAATGTTCTGATCGGCTGTAAGTTTCGCTTCTTTGAAATTATATTCCCTTTCGGCTTTATACATTTCCAATTGCTTTTCGAGCCTTTCCTCGTCGGAAGTAAAAAGATCGTCCACCACATCGCCGACTGCTTTTACAACATTGCCGCCGCCGAATAAAGTATCCCAAATACTCATGCTGCCGCTCCCAATGTTCTATTTATCCAGCCCAATAAATATTTCCGGGACGCCGGACGTTTGTTGCAGATGTTCGCGTACCTCGCGATTTTAACGATAGTGAATTTCGATAGAAATAATTCCCGGTTAACCGAGTTGATTTTTTCGAGTGATTTGCTCCCGATAATTCCGTCCGCAGGCTCGATATCCGCCGATAGCTGGGCGAGCCTGCCCGCCGTTCTAACGCCCATATTCACCGCCGTATCGAAAATATTTTCGGCAATTAATTGATCTTCAATATCGCCGCCGCGGATTCTATCCCAATAATCGCGTTTGTAAATTTCTCTCGCCTGCTGTTCGGTCAGATTTTTAATATCGATATTCGGATAAGCTCTTTGAGAAATGCCGTATTTTGTTGCTCCGCCGGGGTCGTTAGGGTCGTCGGTAAATTTCGCGCCGCCTTCGCGGGCTAATGTTTTAACAATTGCTTCCATAAAATCCGCCATTTTGCACCTCGAATTTTATTACTGAATTTTATTCTTGCTAAATATCAGTATTCAGGGAATTTGTCTTGAATTGGGAATTCCCTGTTCCGGCAAATTCATAAGAAGCCTTTGCGAAACTTCCTTTTGTCATATTGAGTGGCTGTCCAAAAAGTCTAAAAATGTCATTTCGAGAGAGCGAAGCGACCGAGAAATCTATTGAATTCGCTCTGTTATCAAAGATTTCTCACCCCGACTCCGTCGGAGTTCGAAATGACAAATTACTTTTTGGACAGCCTCGAAATATCTCAATTTGTCAGTTATTCAAAGGTTTCTATAAGATAATTTAAAGCGTATTAATTGAAAAATCAACGAAGCGGTGAAAAAATTTTGGGCAAAAACGAATAACGGAGAGGAAGAATAGACATAAAAAAACCCCGCACTTTAAAAAGCCGGGGTTTTTAACGAAACTCTAAAAGTTATATTTTAGATACGTTGCTCGCCTGCAATCCTTTGGGACCTTGTTCAATTTCGAATTGAACTTTATCGCCTTCGTCAAGCGATTTGTAACCGTCGCTCTGAATCGCATTGTAATGAACAAATACATCTTCACCATCTTCTCTTGTGATGAAACCATATCCTTTAGTGCCGTTGAACCATTTAACTGTTCCTTTTTCCATGGAACTATTCCTTATGTAAATTAATCGATTGAGTACATCTAATATTCGGCTTGTTTATGAAATCGCAAAAATTATTTATTCCGCGATACTTTGGCGTGTTAAAACTAGGAAATCGAAGATATAACAACTAAAACAAAAAGCAACAAAACAGTGTACAATTATTTATACTTCAAAATTAAGTAATCTTATTACTAAAAGCAATTTATTAAACTTCAGGAGTTACCCCGAAATTCAAGTACTATTGAAGTCTAATTTCAACCGGTCATCTAAATCAGTCCGCAACATGGTTGCTTTCAGCGGTGAACTCATAAAAATAGCTCTTAATCCATCTCCTATGGCGCAGTAATGAAAACTTGGAATACCAAATACTCGTTTAGCCTGTCTTGGAGCATTGAAATGCCAAACGCACCATATTTAAACTAACCGATTTAACGGAATAGAACAAAATATTTTGGTTATTACAATATCTCGGAAGATGAAATAGAAAAATTTATAGATCGCTTTTATATACCACCCTTAAATTAAAATTAAGTAAAATCATACCCTGACAATAAATTATCGAAATTCGCATTTTTTGCAAGTTTCGATAATTTGCTTATGACCGGCGTAATGTCTGAACAAACACAATTTTACAATTTTGAATTGCCTGAAAATTTCCTAAATAAATCGTGGGATACGCTATATTTTGAGATGAAATCAAAATTATAGTCCGACAAGATGAATTACATTTTTCTTGATGAAATTCAGAATATTATCGATTTTGAGAAATGCCGTGCGCAAAAAAGAATCCGCCGCCGATTTTAAAACTGTACCACCCTCTCTTGCCGCAAATCATATTCCCAGCCGCGCGTTCCGGTGAATAGTTTTAGCATTTTTT
>CAYNUJ010000086.1:0-12680 GCA_964400095.1 uncultured Melioribacteraceae bacterium | reverse complement strand
AATCCTTATATATTTTGGGTTACTGTCGGAGCGCCGACAATCATTTTGGAGAACGGTTATCAAATTAGGAACGCTTTTATTTTCGTTTTTTGTTTTTATACCGGACTTATAGGCGTTAAATTCATTATTGTGGAATTAACATCAAAATCCAAAGAATTTTTCAGTCTGAAAAGTTTGAGATTAGCAGGTAAATTATTAGCTTTATTGCTATCAGTTTTCGCGGTTCAATTTTTTATAGAAACATATAATAGAATATTTTGAATAAGTAACATGAGCCAATTATAAAATTATGCCGATTCAAATGAATGTATTTCCGGAGTCAGTTCGATGAGAGGGAATTTAATAGAGAATTATATTAAGGTTAGAACTTTATCAGGGGATATTACGCGAACTCTTTTACCCGAAGATATGGTTATTCAATCTATGCCGGATGTGAGTCCGACTAAATGGCATTTAGCCCATACGAGCTGGTTTTTTGAAACTTTTATTTTAAAAGAAGCCGTAAACGATTACAAATTATTTAATAATAATTATCCGTATTTATTTAATTCTTATTATGTCCAAGCGGGGGAAAGATGGACTCGGGCTAAAAGGGGAATGCTTTCCAGACCTTCTGTGGACGACGTTTTTAATTACAGAAAGTATGTTGACGATGCAATGATAGAGTTTATGAATAACTCTTCAGACGCTCAATTGGAAGATTATAAAGTACGCATAAAGATAGGACTTAACCATGAACAGCAGCACCAAGAGTTAATGCTCACGGATATTAAACACGTCCTTTCGCTTAATCCGCTCAATCCGGTTTTTATCTCCGTTGAAATCGATTTTAAAACCAAGTTAGAGCCAATGAATTTCGATAGGTTCCAAGGCGGATTGTTTGAGGTAGGTTATAATGAGAGTGGATTCTTTTATGACAATGAAAAACCGAGACACAAAGTTTATCTGAATGATTTTAAGATGGGCGACCGGTTAGTTACGAATGGCGAATACATGGAATTTATCAATGACGGCGGATATAATAATCCTCTATTGTGGCTGTCCGACGGCTGGGCGGCGGCTGAAAATAACTGGAGCGCTCCTCTTTATTGGGAATTATCTGATAACGAGTGGCATTATTTTACGCTGAGCGGATTTAAGAAAATAAATCCAAATGAACCGGTTGCGCATATTTCATTTTATGAAGCCGACGCTTACGCAAGGTGGAAAGGTATGAGGCTTCCGACTGAATTCGAATGGGAAATTGCTTCCGAGGGAAAGAAAATCCGCGGAAACTTTGCCGATAACGGAATATTTCATCCTGTTCCTTTAAATGAGGAATCTGCCGCGTCGAAACAATTTTTCGGCGATGTGTGGGAGTGGACTTCTTCTCCATATTCTCCGTATCCGGGTTATAAAACTCCGGAAGGCGCAATAGGGGAATACAACGGAAAATTTATGGTTAATCAATTCGTTCTTCGCGGCGGATCGTGCGCCGCTTCCGTTTCTCATATTCGACCGACGTACAGAAATTTCTTTTATCCCCATCAAAGATGGCAGTTTATGGGATTAAGATTAGCAAAAGATGTTTAACAAATAAGGAAAATAAATGCTGAAAGAGGTACTGGAAAGTTTTAGCGAAACGCCCAGAAGAGTTCTGAGTAAATATTTTTACGATGAAGTAGGTTCTAAAATATTCGATGAAATTTGCGATTTGGATGAATATTATCCTACGAGAACGGAAATTGGAATATTAATTGATAATGTACGCGAGATAATTGAAGCCGTTCCGAAGGATTCCGTTCTTGTGGAATTCGGTTCGGGAAGCAGCGTAAAAACAAAAATACTGCTCAAAAATTTGATTCATCTTCACGCTTATATTCCGGTTGATATTTCGGAGGAACATCTTTACGCTTCCGTTGCAACATTAAAAACCGAATTCCCGCAATTCAACATAAAACCTCTCCCGGCTGATTATACAAAACCTTTTGTGATTCCGACTATTGAAAAAGCGGAGAGCCGGATGATTTTTTTCCCCGGATCGACAATCGGGAATTTTACTCGCGACGAATCGATTGAATTTATCAAACTTATGAGGGAATCCTGCGGAGAAAACGGACGGCTGCTCATTGGGATTGATTTGATTAAAGATAAAGATGTGCTGCTTAGAGCTTATAACGATTCTAAGGGAGTGACCGCCTTATTTAATTTGAATATTCTTAAAGTCCTTAACAAATCCATGAATGCCGATTTCGATATAAACGGATTTATTCACTCAGCCGAATATAACGAGGAATTTGAAAGAATAGAAATGTTTCTAATTTCAACCAAAGCGCAGAGAGTTTCAATTAACGGAATAAATTTTGATATTGCTGAAGGCGAGAAAATTCTGACCGAATATTCTCATAAATTTTCGATTGAAGGATTCGAGGAAATGTGCGGGGAGAATTTCAGACTTCAAAATTATTGGACGGACGAGAAAAACTATTTTGCCGTATTGTTGTTAGACGCTATTTAGATTTACCTTTGCACGAAGAACATTTACAGCCGTCATAAATTTCTTCGTATCCGTAGTCAATCGTTAATTCTTCGCCTTTTTTAATTTTGCGCGCAGCAAATAATTTGAGACGCTTTTTATCGCCGTCTTCCACTTCGCAATTGGGATTGCAGTTGTGGTTGATGTATTTAATCTTCTTTGTATTTGCAGTGTCGATATAAGTATCGCCGTTCCAGAAAATATAAACATTGTCCTCCTCGTTTTCCCTCCGCAGGCATTCGTCGCCGTCAATTACCTCGCCCTTAATCCACATAATAAAGGAATCTTTTTTAAAATCAGTTTTGGCGAATATTCCTTTGCCGTGTATAGCGGATTTTCGAACCGCAACGAATTTAGACTTTGATTTGGACATATAAAAATTATTTTGTCCTTCTGATGGCAATGCAGGCGTTTAATATTTTCTCCTCATCGCTATCCGGCAAAACGGGAAAATTATACTTATAATCTTCAATTACCGATTTTGTTGAATAGTCGAATGATCCGAGGACGTTCCCTTTTTTATCATAATAAATTATAGATAACATAGCATATTTTTTAATGCGTTTGTTAAAAAGATAATAAGTTTTGGTTTTGTAAATTTTACCCGGAACGGACTCAATAATAAATGGGGGGTCGTTTTCCTGAAGAACCCAAACGTAGATTTCATCGCCTTTAAATGTATCGATTGTGGTTGTGTCAATAAATAATTTACTTACCGTGCCTTCATAAATTAATAACCATCTGTTTTCCTGCGCGAAAACGGCAGATGTAATAAATAGAAATGACAATAAAACAATTCGAAGTTTATTCATAATAGCGCCGGCGTTAAATTAAAAAACAATTTGCGGAAAGGGAGGGATTCGAACCCTCGGTACGCAAACGCGTACAACGGTTTTCGAGACCGTCCCGTTCAACCACTCCGGCACCTTTCCGAAAATAAATAATAAAACCCATATTAAACGGGGGATATTGCGGAAAGGGTGGGATTCGAACCCACGGACCGGCGGTAGCCGGTCACACGCTCTCCAGGCGTGCCAGTTCAACCACTCCTGCACCTTTCCAAAATTTCAAGTCCGAAATATAAATATTTAATGCTCCTCAATCAAAACAGTTTCTATAAATTTGTCGAGTTAAAATTAAATATTTGAAATATTTGTTTAATTGCATTATGTTTTATAGTTATTTTGAAATAAATCATTGGGAATATGAATAAATTTGATTTTGTGATTAAAAGAAGCGGAGCGAAAGTCCCTTTCAAAAAAGAACGGGTGATGAATGCAATTTACCGCGCCGCAGTTTCCGTAGGCGGACGGGATAAGGAAAGAGCCGAATTTTTAGCCGGTAAAGTGATTGAGTATTTGGAAAATATATTCGATGAGGGATATACTCCCCATATTGAGGAAATTCAAGATGCGGTTGAAAAAGCGCTTGTTGAAAACGGTCACGCTAAAGTTGCGAAAGAATATATTATTTACAGAAACGAACAGCATAAAAAAAGGGAAGAGGCTTCAAAGTATGCTTCAAAGCCCTCGGAAAATATCCCATGGAGTAAAATTTGGCATGTGCTTAATTGGGCGGTTGACCATAACTTAAACACTGTTGAAAAATTAAATTCAAGAATTGAAAAGGGTGAATTCCCGCATATTGTTCATGAATCGGAGAATGCCTACGAACAGGAAATATTGACTGCGGCAGATTTAATTAAAGAGCGAATCTCTAAACTTAAAATGGTATTCGTTACCGGACCGTCTTCTTCGGGAAAAACGACGACTACAATTAAACTGGAAAAGAAATTGAAGCAGGAGGGATATTCATTTGTAGCTCTTAATGTAGATAATTACTTCTTCGATTTGGAATTACATCCGAAAGACGAATTCGGCGATTACGATTTTGAAACACCGCAGGCGCTCGATCTGGAATTAATTGACCGGCATTTGCAGCAGTTAGCCGAAGGTGAAGAAATAAAAATACCATTCTACGATTTCAAAACCGGTTCTCGGAAGTTGGATGTAACTCCATTTAAATTAAAAGAAAACCAAATATTGTTAATTGATAGTCTGCATGGTTTGTATCCCAAAATGTCCCGGAATATTTCCGAAGAATTAAAGTTTAAACTTTATTTAGAACCTCTTCTTCAGATGAGGGATAAAAACGGAAAATATATTCGCTGGACGGATATACGTTTGATCCGCAGAATGCTTCGCGATTCGGTTCATCGCGCTTATAACCCGAAGCAGACATTAGAGCATTGGCATTATGTAAGAGGCAGTGAAATGAGAAATATAATGCCTTATGCTAATACTGCGGATTATATAATTAACAGCTCGATGTCTTATGAACTTCCTCTGTATGCACACCGGATGCTTGCTCTATTTCGAGAATGGGAAAAAGAATTTGAAGGCAATCCTTTGCGCGAAGATGCTTATACGCGGGCGAGCAGACTGAGATCCATTTTAGAATCGATAATTCCGGTTGATGATGATACACCGGTTCCTGCGGATTCGGTATTGCGCGAGTTTATCGGCGGAAGTATTTTTGAATATTAGTAATTAAGGATATATATGGATTATTTCTCTTTCGGAAATCTGCTTGAGCTGTTAAAATATTCTCCTCAAGCCCCTTTGCTTTTCAATTCTTCTTTCTTTCTCTTTTTCTTTTTTATAGTTCTAGTATTCAATAGAATATTCATTAACAATAAAAGGGCAAAAGTTGTCTTTTTGATGTTAATGTCAATCTTTTTCTATTATAAATCTTCGGGGATGTTCTTTTATCTTGTAATATTAAGTTCGCTTATAGATTATGCCGCCGGGATGAGAATTTCCCAAACGAACGACGCCGCGAAGAAAAAGTTTTACTTAATTCTTAGTTTAGTCACTAACCTCGGTCTGCTGGGTTATTTCAAATACACCTATTTCATTTTGGATTCATTCGGTCTATACGGCAAGCCGCCCTTTGATACTTTAGATATATTTTTACCGGTCGGAATTTCATTCTTTACTTTTCAATCAATGAGTTACACAATTGACGTTTATAGGGGGACGTTGAAACCGGAAAAGAATTTTATTAATTTTCTCTTTTTTGTATCCTTCTTTCCACAGCTTGTCGCGGGTCCGATTGTACGCGCTTCCGAATTCTTGCCTCAGATAAATAAAGAACCTATTATAACAAAAGCCGATATAGGCAAAGCGATGTTTTTGATTATAGCCGGTCTGTTGAAGAAAGCCGTTATTGCCGATTATATCAGTATAAATTTTGTGGATAGAATTTTTGAATTTCCCGCGCGGTACACAGGAGTTGAAAACCTGTTGGGACTTTACGCATACGGACTCCAAATATACTGCGATTTCAGCGGCTATTCGGATATGGCAATCGGGCTTGCCCTTTTGATGGGATTCCGGCTGCCGGATAATTTCAACGCGCCTTATAAAGCAGCCACTATCACGGAATTTTGGCGAAGGTGGCATATAACGCTCTCGAGGTGGCTGAAAGATTATTTGTATATCTCTCTCGGAGGCAATAGGAAAGGGAAGTGGAAAATGTATAGAAATCTCTTTCTAACTATGCTGATAGGAGGGTTATGGCACGGCGCAAATTGGCGGTTCGTTCTTTGGGGCGGTATGCACGGACTTTTTCTTGCCATAGAGAAAATTTTCAACATACCGGAGAAAATTGATAAAAACAAAGTTGTGAGAATATTTGCGGTGATATTTACATTCCATTTATTCTTATTTACAATGATATTTTTTAGAGCGCAATCCTATCAGGCTTCTTTCGATATGCTTAGCCAAATCTTATTCTATTTCCAGCCGGAAGTTTTCTGGCAGTGGGTCACAGGCTATCCTGTAATCGTAATACTGATGATAATTGGTTTCGTTACTCATTATACCCCGAAAAGTTTCGACGATAAGATTAGAGATATATTAACTATTATGCCAATGTGGGCGCAGGCAATGATTTTAGCTGTTGTAATATTGATAGTCATGCAATTCAAATCAGCCGACATTCAGCCGTTTATATATTTCCAATTTTAATATGTAAGCATAAAAACGGATGACGAACCCGAGTTAACTAAGTACCCCCGGTAGGAATCGAACCTACGCACGCGGCTCCGGAGGCTGCTGCTCTATCCACTGAGCTACGGGGGCAAAAGAATTTATTTTTGAAGTGTAAATATACAAAAGTTAGAAAAAGATTAACTTCAAAGTGCGTGGATTTTATAACTTAAACCATTGGTCAATTTTCTTCTCGAGGAAACCGCTCCCGTTTTTATGCGTAAATTCATTTGAATGCGAGTTGTATGAGTAATCCTTTTCCCATTCGTGTCCTTTTTCAATAATCTGTTCTATCGAATTTAAAATGTAGCGCACTTCGTCATTTGTCATTGTCGGATGCAGGGAAAAGCGTACCCAGCCGGGTTTCTCGGAAAAATCTCCGTGGTTTATTTTATCGGTGATTCTTTTCGAACGCGTTGGGTCAACATGAAGAAGGTAATGTCCGTAAGTTCCTGCGCACGAGCAGCCGCCTCGTACCTGTACTCCGAATTTATCATTCAGTAATTTTACTATTAGGTTATAATGTAAATCTTCCACATAAAACGAGAGAATGCCCAATCGCTCACGGTGCATGTCCGCGAGAAGATGCAGTTTAGGTATGGATTCTAATTCATCCCACACAATATTGAGCAGTTCTTCTTCACGGGCGAGAATTTTTTCGGAAGACATCTGCTCTTTTAATTTTATTGCCAAAGCAGTTTTGATAGTCTGTAGAAATCCCGGTGTGCCGCCGTCTTCTCGGTCTTCGATGCCGTCCACATATTTATGCTTTCCCCACGGATTTGTCCAGTCAACAGTACCGCCTCCCGGATGGTCGGGAACCTTGCGCGTGTATAAATTGGAATTGAAAATGAGCGTTCCCGCGGCGCCGGGACCGCCTAAAAATTTATGAGGAGAAAAGAATATAGCGTCAATACTTTCCTCCGGGTCGTCTGTGTGCATTCTAATATCAACATAAGGCGCCGAAGCGGCAAAATCTACGAAACATATTCCGCCGTGTTTGTGCATCATTTTTGCCATTTTGTGGTAATCTGTTTT
This sequence comes from uncultured Melioribacteraceae bacterium, assembly GCA_964400095.1. Taxonomy (GTDB): domain Bacteria; phylum Bacteroidota; class Ignavibacteria; order Ignavibacteriales; family Melioribacteraceae; genus CAYNUJ01. Next base: position 5,075 of record CAYNUJ010000086.1, on the reverse strand, counting down.
TATTCCGGTTACGTTACTGCAAGCCGTAAAAGAACCTATTTTCAATTTCCGCTTTTTATATAAATTTAAAGATTCCTCCAATTTATCTACGCTTACCAATCCGTGACTATTAGGTTCGACTATCACAACGTCGGCTAAGGTTTCTAGCCAGCTTGTGTGATTAGAATGATGCTCCATATGTGTGATGAAGACAACAGGTTTTAGTTCCTCCGGTATGGAGATGTATTTTTTTAACTGCTCAGGAGTTTTTACTCCTAATAATCTTTGGAGTTTATTTACGACGGTCGTCATACCGCTTCCGGCGTTTATTATTACGTCGTGAGCTGTAGCATTCACGTGTTCTTTAATAATCCTCCGCGCTTCGTGATATGCTTCTGTCATTGCGGTACCGGTTACGGAAGTTTCGGTATGAGTATTCCCTACAAACGGTCCGAAATCATTCAGAAGTTTTTTTTCAATCGGTCGGTATAATCTGCCGCTGGCAACCCAATCGGCATAAATAATTTTAAAGTTCCCATACGGGGATTCAAATACCTGATCGATTCCGACTATGTTTTTCCGATAATTCGAAAAGTATTCTTCCAACGACTGCATAGATAATTCCTTTTTTTTCGAGTGTTCAATATATTAAATTTGTTAAAGAAATTATTCATATTTGGAATAAAAGCATCAGATAATAATCAAATTAAATCGAAAGGATAAAATGGAACGAGAAGCCGAGATAATAGTAAAGGTAAAGTTAAACGAAAAGAATATTCCCGTAAATATTCAATGGTCCGCAACCGATGCCGGAATGGACGAACCGAAGGAATCAAAAGCGTTTATGCTGTCCGTTTGGGATGCGGAAACTAAAAACACTATGGGGATAGACCTTTGGACGGAAGAGATGTTTATAGAGGATATGAACATTTATTTTTTCCAGGCAATGTTCAAAATGGCTCAAACATTCGAGAATGCAACAAACAATAAAGAGGCTGCGGATAAAATACGTAAATGCGCAAATGAATTAGCCGAATTCTTAAACTCTCAGGAGAAAGCGAAATGAAACAGAAATATAGTATTATGTTTGTTTTAATTTTAGTTATCGGGTTGTCTCTCAGTTCAAAAGCACAGAATCTGACAGTTCCGAGAATAAGTCCTCACGCTAAAGTTTTGCAAACCTTGGGGATTTCAAATATTGAGATTGAGTATCACCGTCCCGCTGTGCGCGACAGAAAGATATGGGGAGGACTGGTTCCTTACGGGCTGCAAAAGTTTAGCTTCGGTTCCGGAAATCCGGCTCCCTGGCGCGCCGGGGCAAATGAAAACACTACTATTTCATTTTCCCACGATGCTTTAATTAACGGCAAGCCGATTCCGAAAGGGAAATATGGGTTTCATATTATTCCCGACACAACCGAATGGACATTAATTTTCAGCAGGGATAATTCATCGTGGGGCAGCTTTTTTTACGATCCCGCTCATGACCAATTAAGAATTAAAGTGAAACCGGAAACGGCTACTTACAAGGAATGGATGCAGTTCTATTTCGACGATTTAACCCCAAGCTCCGCGATGGTATATCTTCATTGGGAAAAACTTAGGATTGGTTTCAAAGCTGAATTTAACGTGCATAAAATTGTTATTGAAAATATGAAGAAGGAATTGAAGGGAATTAACGGTTTTAGATGGGAAAGCTGGAACCAAGCGGCAAAATATGCCTTCGATAATAATACCGGAGATTCGCTTGCTCTCGAACTTGTAAATAAAGCAATAGAACTGTTTGGCGGATATAATTTTACAAATCTTCAATTGAAATCCGATATTATGCGCAAGATGGGATTGAAAGCGGAAGAGGCTGAAAATCACAAACTCGCTTTATCAGTTGCCTCGGAGGCGGAGTTAAACCAATACGGGTATCAGCTATTGAACGAAGGGGAGACAAAAGAGGCTCTTCGAATATTCAAATTAAATATTCAGCGATTTCCAGATTCGTGGAATGTGTACGATAGTTTTGCCGAAGCTCTTGAAAAACAGGGCGAAAATGAGGAAGCGCTCAAATATTTGAAATCTGCGTTAAGTAAAGCTCCGGAAAATCAAAGGGAAAGATTAAATTCGCTGATCATTCAGTTGAAAGAGAAAATGAATTCGGAATAATTATTACGGATATAAAAAAAGCCCGCTTGAAACGGGCTTTTTTTGACAAATTCAGATTAACCTAAATAAGCTTTTAAACTCTTGCTTCTGGAGGAGTGCCTGAGTCTCATTAAAGCTTTTTCTTTAATTTGACGCACTCTTTCGCGAGTGAGGTTAAGTATTTCGCCAATCTCTTCGAGAGTAGCTGAATATTCGGAATTAATTCCGAAATAAAGTTTAATTACGTCGGCTTCTCTTTCCGTTAAAGTAGAAAGCGCTCTTTCAATTTCCTTTTTAAGCGAATCGGTCATTAATTTGGAATCGGGATCGGGCTGTTCGTTATTTGCGAGTACATCCAATAAGGAACTTTTGTCATTATCAGACTGAGAAAACGGAGCGTCAACCGAAACATGACGACCGGCGTGCTGCAAAGCGTAGGCAACTTCTTCTTCAGTCATTTCCAATTCCTTTGCAATCTCTTCATTGGTTGGTTTCCTTTCAAGTTCCTGCTCCAATTGAGAAGCCGCCTTGCTAATTTTTGTAATTGCGCCCACTCTGTTAAGAGGGAGGCGTACCATTCGGGACTGATCTGCAATTGCCTGCATAATCGACTGTTTTATCCACCAAACCGCATAAGAAATAAATTTAAAACCACGGGTTTCGTCAAATTTTTTCGCAGCTTTAATTAAACCGATATTTCCTTCATTAATTAAATCTCCGAGAGAAAGTCCTTTATTCTGAAATTGTTTTGCAACCGAAACGACAAATCGTAAATTAGCCTTCACCATCATCTCTAAAGCTAACTGATCGCCCTTCTTTATGCGGGACGCTAACTCAATCTCCTGCTGAGGAGTGATAAGATCAACTTTCCCGATTTCCTGCAAATATCTGTCTAAACTCTGGCTTTCACGATTTGTATATTGTTTAGTTATTTTCACGCTGCTGACTCCTAAAATGTTTCAAATACAAAAGAAACAAGCTGCAGAAGGAAGATTCTTGTTCTTGAATAAAATGAATAATTACTATAAAAACTAAAAGGAAAAAAGTTCCCTTTAAACTAAAATCAAACTTTCAAATATAAGAAAATCCAGGTCATTTTCATAAAAAAGAAGCGGCATATCAGCCGCTCCTTATGTAAAAGTTTGATAATGGGGTTAAACGGACTCTTTTTTCAATAAAACATTGTTGATTATATCAATAAGCGCGTCCTTAGGATAAGCGCCAACAGACATCTGAGGTTTCTCGTTTTGAGGGATGAAAAGCATAGAAGGAATGCTTCTTATTCCGAAAGCTCCGGCTAATTCCTGCTGTTCTTCCGTGTTAATTTTATAAATAACTATTTCATCTTTAAATTCATCCTGCAATTCTTCAAGAATAGGAGCCACCATTTTGCACGGCTGACACCAATCGGCGTAAAAATCTATAATTGCCGGTTTGTCGCCTTTGTATTCCCATTCTTTTTGATTTTCATAATCAAAAACTTTTTCTATAAATGTTTCTTTTGTTAAATGTTCTAACATAATATTCCTGCCATTTTTATTTTTAAATACACAAATGTGATGCTTTTGTCACTTATTGGATTCAACGTCACACTAAAAATAATTAAATTTCTTTTGCGCGCATTATTTTTAATAGTCGGATATTTAGTCTAATTTTGCGTTCTATAATAATGCGGAAAAAGATGAAAGACATTAAACAGATAAAAAGTATTGAGCAGTGGATAAAAATTAAATCCGCCGAGCAGGGTTCTCACAGAGTCATATTCAAGAACAGCGGCAGGTGTTTTATAAGCGCCGGGGCGCTGCGCGAGTATCAGAAATGGGCGTCTAATATTGATTCCGCTCAAAATATTGAGCTTTATATTGTCGATGTGGTTTATGACAGAAATATAAGTAACCAAATTGCCGAGGATACAAATGTTTGGCATCAATCCCCGCAGATAATCTGGCTGTCTCCCGAGGGGGAAGTGATTTTCGATACCAGTCATTCGCAAATAAAATTCAACAAATTAAATCAACTTATGCTTGAGAAAGAGGTGTGATATGAAATTTAACATTAAATATATTTATATGATACTGATACTTATCGTGGCTGCGATAATTGTCATAAGCAGTATTTCCACAGAACCGGTTACGCGGGAAACTTCACTCCCAAGCGATGAAATCCATCAAAGTATGGGCGGAACTTTGGGGGGGGATCCAGGTAAAGGCAACGTGTCGTCAGAATTTAAGCGCCAGATGGAAATGTATAAAAAAGAAGTTGATGAAAATCCAGGGGATACTTTGAAAGTGAGAGAATACGCCGAACTGTTGAGCGCCGCGCATAAGCCCGAAGAAGGAAATAAATATTTTAAAAAAATTCTGGATGTTGACCCGGGCAGAATTGATGTAATGACTAATTTGGTTTTTAATTACTTCAATATGCGTAAATTAGACAAAGCGGAAATATATAACGAAAGCATTCTTAAAATTGATCCCGATAACAAAAACGCAATTTATAACAAGGGCGTTATTCTGGCTACAAGAGGCAATACGACCGAAGCAAAAAAATATTGGGAGAAAGTAATAAAATCAGCTCCGAAATCAACTGTGGCGGATATGGCGCGGTCCAATTTAAATAAATTAAGCGATGCCGAATAATTGTACTATATTAATTGATAATAGCGCCATAACATAAGCTAACGGCGTATAAACGGCTAATTGCAATATCGGGATTCGCCATGAACCGGTTTCCTGCCGGGCGATTGCAATAGTAGAAATGCACTGAAGAGCAAATACAAAGAATATTATTAGTCCGATTATTTTTGAAGGCGTAAAAAGAGGTTTGCCGGAATTACCTAGTTTTGCTTCCCTCATCGCGCCGATTATGGATTTCTGGAGGGCGTCGTTATTGTCTGCGGTTACCTTAAAGATTAAAGCTAAGGAACTAACGAACATTTCACGCGCGGCAAACGCGGAGAT
>CAYNUJ010000085.1:0-12709 GCA_964400095.1 uncultured Melioribacteraceae bacterium | reverse complement strand
CGTGCCGGAATCAACTTTTACCGGTACATTTAACGGCAGGGCGTTTTCCATCAGCTCAATTATTACCTGTTTGAGTTCTTCAAGTTCATCTTTGTGGGCGTCGAATACAAGCTCGTCGTGTACTTGCAGAACCATTTTAGTTTTAGCGTTCCTGCGCTGCAGTTCGCTGTGTATTTTTATCATTGCGAGTTTAATCATATCCGCCGCGGCGCCCTGTATGGGCATGTTGATTGCGACGCGTTCTTCGAACTGACGCACAACTCGGTTTTTACTGTTAATGTTTTTGAGGAACCGCCGTCTGCCGAGCAGCGTTTCGGCGTAGCCTTTTCCCCGCGCTTGTTCGATTGAACTGTCCATATACTCCTTCACCCGTTTGAAAGTGGCAAAGTACGTATCTATTACTTCCTGCGCGTGCTGCTGCGTAATGCCGAGTCGGTTCTTTAAGCCGAACGCCCCGATGCCGTATAATATGCCGAAATTCACTTCCTTCGCTTTGCGCCTCATATCGGGCGTAACCTCATCCGGATTAACCTGGAACACGAGCGAGGCTGTGCTGCGGTGTATGTCCTCTCCTTCGGTGAAGGCTTTCGTCAAATATTCGTCCCCGCAAATACTCGCCATAATTCGCAATTCAATTTGGGAGTAATCGGCGCTTAATATTACATAATCGTCGTTTGTGGGCACGAACGCTTTGCGTATTTCTCGACCGAGTTCCGTTCTAATCGGAATGTTCTGCAGATTAGGATTAAGCGATGAAAGCCGCCCGGTAGAGGCTACAGTCTGATTGTACGAAGTATGGATCCGTCCGGTGGAAGGCTCAATCAATTTCGGAAGCGAGTCGGCGTAAGTAGATTTTAATTTTGCAGCTTGACGGAAATTCAGCAGAATGTCAATTATCTCATGTTCGCCGCGTAAATTTTCCAATGAACGCGCGTCGGTGGAGAAACCGGTTTTTGTCTTCTTCGTCGGCTTCAAACCCAATTTATCAAATAATATCTGCTGAAGCTGCTTGGGAGAATTGATATTAAACTCCGTTTCCGCTAGACGGAAAATTTCTTTTGTGTAATTATCCAATAAAATTTCAAGGTCTCCGCTTAAGACATTAAGACTTTTTACATCCAACTTAACTCCGGTTCTTTCCATATCCTCGAGAACCGGAACCAACGGGAATTCAATTTCGTAGGCAACTTTAGTTAAATTATCCTCTTCAAGTTTTTTTGAAAGAACTTCATAGAGCCTGAAAGTTATATCTGCGTCCTCCGCCGCGTAATCTTTAATTTTATCGAGGTCAACTTCAAAAATAATATCCGGATTTTTCTTCGTTCCAATCAAATCAGATAGAGGAATAGGGGAATAATTCAAATATGTTTTCGAAAGTTCGTCCATACCGTGTTTTTGATCGGGGTCAATTACATAACTCGCGAGCATCGTGTCGAAATAGAAATTACGGACTTTAACTCCTGCGCTGCGCAGAACGGCAATATCGAACTTTCCGTTTTGGCAGACTTTCTTTATTTTCTCATTCTCAAAAACGGGCGCGAAAATTTCTTTGAATTTATTCATCGGAAGTCTATCGGAGAGATCTTTCGCAAACAAATCGCCGCTCTGTTTAAATGGATTTACAGCCACGTAATAGGCTTCTCCTTCTTTTACGGAAAAGGAAGCTCCGGCTAAATTTAAGTTCAGCGTGTTCAATCCGTCCGTCTCAGTATCGAATACAACTAAATCCGCCGACATTAAATCCGCCGCTAATTTTTCGGCGTCATCTTCGTTTGTAATTAAATGATAATTCGTATTATCAAATTTCGCTTCTTCAATTTCTTCCGGCGCTTCTTCGGTAACTTCTTTATTGAAAGCTTTCAGCAGTCTTGAACCGAAATTCTTAAATTCAAGTTCGGCAAATATTTTATTCAGCTTATCAAAATCGGGATTATGAAACTTCGCTTCCTCAAAATTTAATTCAAAAGGAACATCGCGAACGATTGTCGCCAACTCCTTCGATAGAAACGCGTTCTCCTTATTTTCGAGGAGCTTTTTCTTTACAGCCGGTTTTTCTATTTCTTCAATGTGTTCGTATATATCCTCTATCGTTCCGAAACTTTGTATCAGCGGGGTAGCCGTTTTAGGACCGATGCCCGCCACGCCGGGGATATCGTCGGATGCGTCTCCGACAAGCGCGAGGTAATCGACCATAAATTTCGGTTCGAAGCCGTATATCTCAATCACTTTCTCTTTATCGATTACTACAATATCGTCTGTGGATCTACCCGGTTTTACCAATTTAATATTTTCGGTTACAAGCTGTACGTAATCTTTATCGGGCGTAACGGCAAACGATTCCATCCCTTCGGCTTCGGCTCGCCGCACGGCTGTACCTATTAAATCATCGGCTTCATAACCGGGCAGAATATAGAGCGGGAAGCGGAAGGCTTCAACAACTTCTTTAATTCTGCCTAATTGGGGAACCATATCTTCGGGCATTTCCTGCCGTGAAGATTTGTACTTATCATACCGTTCGTGCCGGAAAGTTTTTTCTTTCGAGTCGAAGGCGATCGCCAGATAATCGGGTTTTGTATCTTCAATTATTTTAAATACTTGCGTTATAAATCCGTAAACCGCCGAAGTTGGTTCTCCTTTGGAATTTGAAAGGGGACGGCTGATGAACGCGAAGTAGGCTTTGTACGCCAGAGCCATTGCGTCTATAATTACAAACTTTTTTTTGTCATACATAGTTTAACTCTTTGCCGAAAATAGATTAATTTAACATTCGCTCATTTGATTTTTTAGATTGAACAAAAATAAGGGAAATTAAAGTGAAGAAAAAACTAATATTAATAACAATCGTATTTTTACCGTTCATTTTATCCAACGCTCAAAATAGCGGAGCTATATATGTTGCAAATTGGAACGTTCAAAATTTGTTCGACACTATCGACGACCCGGATAAACGCGACGAAGAATTTACGCCGCAAAGTGAAATTAAATGGACAGAGGCTAGACTTATTATTAAACTGGATAATCTTGCGAAGGTTATTAACGATATGAACGACGGAAAAGGACCGGACATAATTGCATTTGAAGAGGTTGAGCATCAATCTCTTCTGGAAAGATTATCGAAACGCTTGAATAGGAAATCTTATTCTTTCGCCTACGCCGAAGCGCCAGACAAGAGAGGAATAGACGTCGGAATGATGTACGACTCGCTAATATTAAAACTCAACCGTCTTCAGCCTATTACCGTAAATCTTCCATCCGGTTATCCTACAAGATATATTCTCTATGCGGAATTTCAATTAAACGATTCGGAAACGCTGCATATTATCGCAAATCATTGGTCGTCTCGCAGGGGCGGTCTGCAAAAATCAGAGCCGAATAGAATTGCAGCCGCTAAGACGGCGATGAAAAAAATGGATGAAATATTGAATAAAGATTCATTGTCGCAAATAATTATTCTTGGGGATTTCAACGACGAGCCTAATAATGAATCAATCTCAGGGGTTCTAAGCGCGGTTAAATTTGAATGCGGAGATACCGGAAATATATTTTATAACTTAGCTTATAAACTCGACGAGAAAAATTTAGGCTCTTATATGTATCGGGGTAATTTCAACATGCTGGATCAGATAATCATTTCCAGAGGGCTTGTTGATGGACAAGGTCTTGATTATAAATGCGGCAGTTTTGAAATATTTTCGCCGGAATACGTAATCCAGAAAAAAGGTAAATACAAAGGCGCAATTCTGCCTACTTACGGCGGTCGTAAATACCTCGGCGGATACAGCGATCATTATCCGGTTGGCGCTGAGTTTATCATTCGTTGATATCAAAAGGGGTGCGCGACTATAATAATGAAATTATTAAAAGTCAATAAAATATTTAATTGACTTTTTTAACCTAATTAGTTATTCTTGGAAGACTTTTTTAAAACTAATTATCCATTTGATTTAGAAATCAATTAAATAATTTCGGAGGTTTACTCTCATGCAAATTACAGCAATTATAGGATTCTTTGGTAATATTATTGCCCAAGCTCAAGACGCAGGCTTTTTAAGCTACTTACAAGCAAAGTTTGAACAAGGCGGCGGTTTTATGTGGCCGATACTTGCAAGTTTAGTAATTGGGTTAGCGTTCTCTTTCGAGAGACTGTGGACACTTTCCAGAGCGTCTCTCAACACAAAGAAATTTATTGTTGAAGTAAAGGAAGCTCTGCAGGAAAGCGGCGTTCAGAAAGCTATGGAAGTCTGCGAAAACTCCCGCGGTTCTATCGCTTCTGTTTTTCACGCAGGTCTGCTTCGCGCTGACGAAGGTATAGAAGCTGCTGAAAAAGCTATTATGGCTTACGGCGCAATTGAAATGGGCTTTCTTGAAAGAGGCTTAATATGGATTTCCACATTTATTACTTTAGCTCCGATGCTCGGATTTACCGGTACGGTACAAGGTATGATTCAAGCGTTCGACGCTATCGCCGAAGCGGCTCAGATATCTCCCGGTATTGTGGCAAACGGTATTTCGGTGGCGCTGCTAACAACGCTTTTCGGGCTTATTGTGGCGATGATTCTTCAAGTATTTTACAACTACTTTATCAACAGAATTGATACTTTAGTTGCAGATATGGAAGAAAGTTCAATCGAGTTGATTGACGCTCTTTATGAATTGAAGAAAAAATGATAATCCAAATAAACTGAGAAGATTGAAATGGTAAAATTTAAAAAGCGTAAACTAAGAGAAGCGGAAATTCCGAACGGTTCCATGGCGGATATCGCTTTTTTACTTTTGCTTTTCTTCCTCGTCGCTACTGTTATCGACGTTGATACCGGTATCGGTATAATTCTTCCGGAGTATATTCCGGAACAGGAAAGGGAATTTGCGCCTCTTTCTAAAGATAGATTAGCCGCTTTGTTGATTAATAAAAACGGAGACGTTCTTCTTAATAAAGAGAGAATTGCAATTCCTCAGATAAAGGAAACATTGATTGAAAGAATTAGAGAGAAAATTAATCTTCCTAAGAATAAAAAATTAGTAGTTTCCGTTAAAACCGATAGAGAGACAAATTATAATCTTTACATTCAAGCGTTAGATCAAGTTAAAGGAGCCTATTTTTCCGTTCGCGAAGACTATTCTATGTCCCGGTTCGGTAAAAAAGTGGGTGATCTGAACGAGGAAGAAACTAAAGAACTGCGGGAGAAAATTCCGATAATTATTTCTATTGCAGAACCTGAATCGATAAAAAAATAGTTAGAGGACCAATAGATGAAATTTGAAAAGAAAAGAGCTTCGGCTAAGCAAGAAATACCAACCTCATCTATGCCTGATATTGTATTTATGTTGTTGCTTTTCTTTATGGTAACTACTACGCTGCGCGAAGTTGACGTGTTAGTTCAGTATAAACTGCCCGAAGCGGAGGCTATTGAGAAAATTGAGAACAAAAGATTGATCTCTTATATTTGGGTTGGCAACAACATGAAAATTCAGCTTAACGATAATCTTGTTCAATTGCAGGAAATTAAACCTATCATGTATAAGAAAAGAGTTGACTTGCCTAACGTAATTGTTTCTCTGCGTGTGGATAAGAATTCCAATATGGGGATTGTTACCGATATTCAGCAGGAACTGAGAAAGGCAGACTGCAGGCGAATAAATTACTCGTCGAGGTTGAAAGGTTTATAGAAGTTAATTGTAAAATTAAAAGGCAGGTCTATTAGCCTGCCTTTTTTTTTGCGGAGGTTATCATGGGATTAAAGGAAAAAATTAACGACGATCTTAAATCCGCGATGAAAAGCGGCGATAAGGTAAGATTAACTGCCGTACGATCATTAAAAGCCGCTATTCTGGAATTAGAGAAGAGCGGTAAGATAGAAGAAATTACGCACGAAGACGAAATTAAAATTTTAACCTCGTCGGTAAAGAAAAGAAAAGAATCTATTGAACAATTTGCCAAAGCCGGCAGAACCGACTTGGTGGAGAAAGAATCGGCTGAATTGCTGATTATTCAAAGTTATCTTCCAAAACAGCTCACAATTGAAGAAGTAATTGAAAAAGTAAGCCAATTCGCTTCGGAAATTGGAGCTTCTTCAAAAGCCGATTTCCCGAAACTTATGCCGCTGGCAATAAATAGATTAAAAGGACAAACCGACGGTAAAACCGTTAAAGAAGCTGTGGAAAGAGTTCTTACCGATTAAAGTTGAATTATATCGATTACATAATAATTGGGTTTATTGCCCTTGGATTTATTCTCGGGTTCAAGGACGGACTTGTAAGGAAAATAATTGGTTTAATCGGACTTTTCCTGGCAATCGGATTGGCGTTTGAATTTTCGGACGATGCGGGAGTATTCCTTTCATCGTTATTTAACGGGGATTTGGAACTTGCCACAATTATCGGCGGGATATTTATTTTTTTTAGCGCCCTTTTAATCGTCGCTATTCTTAAACGAATTCTTCATCCTGTGGATAAGGTAAATAAATTTGTAAATCAATTGCTCGGCGGTATTTCCGGCGCGGTTCAAATGCTTTTCTTTCTCAGCGCTCTATTAATTTTATTCGCGATATTTAACGTCCCTTCGGAAACAGAAAGAAATAAATCTTTATTATATAAGCCTGTCTATAAGGTTGTGCCGTTTACCGTAGATCTACTCATGGGTGAGAATTCCAAAGCAAAAGAATTTCTGAATGATTATATTGAATAAAAATAACTGAGATTTGATGAAATAAAATGATAAAAGACAGCGTATTAAATCAATTGGAATTTCCGAAAATCCTCAATTATATCTCTAACTATGCAGTTACCGAAAAAGGAAAAGAGCAGATACTTTCTTTGAAGCCGTTTGATTCCGCAGAACTTGCAAAAGAACGAGGCGAGTTAATTGAGGAGGCGAAAAATATAATAATAGAGAATGATATCCCTCCGCTGAATTACTTGCCTGAATTATCCGAAATGCTTTTTAGGAGCAGAATAAAAAACGCTCTGCTTAGGATTGAAGAAATAAAAGAAATACTTAAACTATCCGAAGTTTCCAGAAAATGCTACAGCTTTTTCAATAACATAGAGAATCATACGTCAATTTTCAACCGGTACGCAAATAAATTGTTTGTCGATAAAAATTTCGAGAACCACCTGAGCGGGATATTTACTCCTTCGGGTGAAATCAGCGATAACGCGTCGCGGGAACTCCGAAATATTAGGAATGATATAAAGGAAAAATCCACTAAACTCCGGCTTGTTGTTCGGCGTATTTTAAAACGGCTCAGCGAATCGTATCTTGTTCAGGAGGAATATACAACGCAGCGGGACGGAAGGATTGTTTTGCCCGTTAAAGCCGAACACAAACGCCATGTGCGCGGATTCATACATTCCGAATCTGCGACCGGTCAAACGGTTTATATAGAACCGGAGGAAACGCTGGAATTAAATAATGAAATATTAACGTTAAATTTTGCCGAAAAGAGGGAAATAGAAAGGATACTTTCGCATCTTACCAAAATGATTGGAGAAGTAAGCGGCAGGCTGCTTGAAAGTTACGAAATTCTTGCTTTCATCGACGAAATATTCGCCGCCGCGAAGTATTCAACGGAAATTGTCGGTTCTTTCCCGACTTTCGATGAAAACAGTCCCGTCCGCTTAATTGACGCGAGGCATCCGGTTCTCTTAAAAAAACTGGGCAGGGAAAAGACGGTCCCGTTAAATTTGGAGATTGAAGAAGACAAAGTAATAATAATAACCGGTCCGAACGCAGGCGGTAAAACTGTTGTATTGAAAAATTTCGCGCTTCAGTCTATAATGGCTTCCGCCGGTCTTCATATTCCAGCCGGTCCGGATTCGAATATACGCTGTTTCAAAAATGTTCTGATGGACATAGGCGACAAACAATCGATAGAAGACGATTTATCCACATTCAGTTCGCATCTGTCGGGGATTAAAGAAATACTCGACGAAGCAGGCGATAAATCCCTCGTAATTTTGGATGAAATAGGAACGGGCACCGATCCCACGGAAGGTTCGGCGCTTGCGGCGGCGGTTCTTTACGAACTTAAAGACAGAGGCGCGGTGGTTTTAACTTCCACTCATCACGGTAATCTTAAAATATTAGCTCATGAGGTACCGGGCTTTCAGAACGCTTCAATGGAATTTGATGCGGAAAATATTGTGCCGACTTATAGATTCCGGCAGGGGCTTCCCGGTTCGAGTTACGCATTCGAAGTTGCCGAGAGAATCGGGCTTTCTAAAAATATTATTGCGAAAGCTGCGGAATATATCGATTCCGATAAAAGGAAGCTGGAGGAGTTCCTGATTGATATTGAGAAGAAGAGCAACGCGGTAAATAAAAGACAAAGAGAACTCGAAATTGAGAATGTTAGACTGAAGGGATTATCAGCCTTATACGAAAAAAGAATTAATGATTTGGAAAAGCAGAAAAGAGAAATTCTGAAGGAAACAAAAGCAAAGGCTGAAAGTTACCTCGACGATATTAATAAAAAGTTTGAAGCTACTATTAAAAACATTAAGGAATCGAACGCCAGCAGGGAAGTGATTAAGGAGGAGAAGAAGAAAATTGAGCAAATTAAAAAAATGGACGAAATAACATACGAAGAAGAACCGGAAATAATAGACGGTGAAATTAACGATGGAGACTACGTTCTGCTCAAAAATTCTTCCACCGGCGGAGAAGTGATTGAAATAGATAAATCGAAATCCCGCGCTTCAATTCTTGCCGGAAGCCTGAAAATTCAAGTTAAATTAAAGGATTTGGTTAAAGCGAAAAAACCAAAAAAATCTAAGAAAAGTCTCTATGATTCTAATAGATTTATTAGTAATATTGCAAGTACGCGGTTGGATATTAGGGGAAAAAAGCCCGAAGAAGCGGAATACGAGGTGATAAAATATATTGACGACGCTTACGCTTCCGATGTTGACCGTATTGAAATTCTGCACGGCAAAGGCGCCGGGGTTCTTAAGCAAACTGTAAGGGAAATTTTGAAAAAGAACGACCGAGTGAAAAATTATTATTACGCCAAAGTTGAAATGGGTGGGGAAGGAATTACTGTTATTGAATTAAATTGACCGGATTATGTTCAAAAAAATATTGATAGCAAACCGCGGCGAAATAGCCGTAAGAGTTGCAAAAGCCTGCCGCGAATTGGGAATTATTTCCGCGGCTATTTACAGCGAAGCCGATAAATCGGCGTTTCATACCAGATCGGCGGATGAATCCTATTTAATAGGTAATTCGCCCGCATCTGAATCATATCTTAACTCAAAAAAAATTATTGAATTGGCTCTGGAAATAGGCGCGGACGCAATTCATCCGGGTTACGGGTTCTTGTCGGAAAACGCGGATTTCATCAGAGACGTAAACAATTCCGGCATCGTTTTAATCGGTCCGTCAGCCGAGGCGGTTAATTTGATGGGAAATAAAACCGCCGCGAGAACATTGATGACTAATAACGACGTTCCCGTTGTGCCCGGAACTATTGATCCGATAACCGATATCGAAGCCGCTTTAATTCTCGCCGATAAAATTGGATACCCTATTATGCTCAAAGCGGCTGCCGGCGGCGGCGGAAAAGGGATGCGCAGAGTTAATTCAAGTGAGGAATTCACAGACGCATTTGAACGCGCTTCCAACGAAGCTCTTAAATCTTTCGGCAACGGCGCGGTCTATATGGAAAAATTTATTGTTAATCCGAAACATATTGAAGTTCAGTTAATTGCCGATACTCACGGAAATTATGTCCATCTGCTCGAACGCGAATGTTCGGTTCAGAGAAGACATCAGAAAATTATCGAGGAATGCCCGTCTCCTTCAATTGATGAGGAATTGAGAAATAGAATTACCGCAACCGCGATTAAAGCGGCTCGCGCCGGAGGTTATTATAACGCCGGCACAGTGGAATTCCTGCTTGATGAAAATATGAATTATTATTTCCTTGAAATGAATACCCGTCTGCAAGTGGAACATCCCGTAACTGAAATGGTTACCGGAGTCGATATAGTAAAAGAACAAATTAATATAGCCTTTGGCAATAAACTAACAATAGCGCAAGAGGATATTAAAATTAACGGCAGCGCTATAGAATGCAGAGTTTACGCGGAAGATACGGATAATAATTTTGCTCCATCCACCGGAACAATATCGCATCATATTTTACCGGCGGGAACCGGAATAAGAGTTGACAGAGGTATTGACATTCAATCGGAAGTATCCGTTTATTACGATCCGATGCTGGCAAAAGTAATAGCTTGGGATTCCGATAGGGAAAAAACAATTGAAAGAATACGGTACGCTCTAGAAAAATACCAGATTGCGGGAGTCTGCACAAATATAAATTTATTGATATGGATATTAACGCATCCTGTTTTTAAAGACGGAAGTTACACCATTAATTTTATTGACGAATATTTAATGAGCAAAATACCTTCGGAATGGAAAAAAGAATTGAACTGCCGTTCGCTTGATTACGCCGCGCTCGCCGCTGTTCTTGTTAAAATGAACAATGGAAAATTAAAACCGAAAAAAATTAACAGATCTTCTGAAAATTGGGAAGAATTAAAATATGAATAATTACGTATTGACCGTTGACGGGGAAAAAATAAAAGCGGAAATAAAAAATTCTTTCATTAAATTAAACAATAGGATTTTCGAAGACTCGGAAATAATTGAGATAAATCCTAATTTGATAGTATTACGAACCGGAAATAAAATTATTGATGCGGTTGTTGAAAAAAAAGAACCGGATAGTTTTAGAGTTACTATCGACGGGTTATCATATGAAATTACGATACGTTCCGAATTGGAACAAAGCGCTTTTCAGTTGATGAAGAATAAAGAAAAATTATCGCAAAGCGGTAAAATTTATTCTCCGATGCCTGGATTGATACTTAAAATAAAGAAGAAGGTAGGGGATGAAATTAAAACCGGCGATTCTTTATTGGTATTGGAAGCAATGAAGATGGAAAACGATTTACGAGCGGAGTCATCCGGTGTAATAAAAGCCGTTCATATTGAAGAAGGAAGTTCAGTTGAAAAAAATCAGTTATTAATTTGTATTGAATAAAAATAAAAATCATGTTATCTTGAAATGTTAAATTAAAACTACTCACTAATCACAATCTTTTAGGAGGATACGTGGTAAAAAAACTGTTACTCAACGCTGGCTTTGTATTCGTTTTTACAGTACAAGCCTTTGCCGGTGGATTCCAAATTAATGAACATGGCGCTAAAGCAATGGCGCTAGCCGGAGCTTTTACCGGTTTGGCAAACGACCCTTCCGCAGTGTTTTTTAATCCTGCCGGCTTATCTCAATTACATGGTACGCAAATATTACTCGGGACGACTGTTATATCCCCGAAAGCCTCATTCCGTGGACCTTCGCCGTCTATAACGGAATACAGCATGCAGAGCCAAGTATTTACCCCAATTAACGCATATTTCACGCACCAATTCAGCGATAAATTTGTCGTTGGTTTGAGTGTTAATAATCAATATGGTCTCGGCACTAAATGGGACAAAAATTGGGTTGGTAAATATTTAGCCGTCGATACGGAAATAAGAACATTTTTCTTTACAGCAGTTTTCAGTTATAAAATCACCGACGATCTTTCAATCGCAGCCGGTCCTGTTTACGCTTCCGGCGATGTTCGTATTGAAAGATTTTCATCTTTAGCTCCATTCAACGGCGATATTTATGTTAAGTTAAACGGTACGGCTACCGCATGGGGAGTTACCGGCGGTATTTTTTATAAGCCCGATAAATCCTTTTCTGTCGGAATCTCATACAGAAGTCAAGTGAAATTCGATTTCACAGGCGATTCCAAAGCCGAAGGCGCGCCGGCAGCGTTAATTGCCGCAGGTAAAATTCCTAACGATAATATTTCCGCCTCGCTCACTACTCCGAGGAATGTAACGTTTGGTCTGGCTTTTATGCCTGCCGAAAAGTTAACGATCACCGCAGATTTACAATATGTCGGATGGAGTTCATACGACGAATTAAATGTCGATTTTGAAAGCCCTAATTTTGAAGATTTAGCCGCTCCCCGGCATTATTCCGATTCTTTTATTCATCGTCTCGGAGCAGAATATTACGTTAGCGACGCAATTGATTTACGCGGAGGTATTTTATACGATAGCAATCCCGTTAAAGACGGCTTACTGGATCCTTCGCTGCCGGATGCAAATCGGTGGGGATTCAATCTCGGATTGGGACTCGATTTAACTAAGAGTTTATCGTTGGATTTGGCTTATATGTTCCTTCGTTTCGACGAAAGGACTATTACCAATTCTCAGATATCTTATACTGCCGGAGACACACCATTCAACGGCACATATAATTCATCTGCACATTTATTTGGCGTAAATATATCGTATAAGTTATAAGGGAGGAAATAGAAAATTATGAAAAATATATTAAAAATAATTGGCGGTTCGCTGTTGGCTGTAATGTTGATGTTTACCGGCTGCGAGGATAGGACGGATTTAACCGCTCCCGCTCCTCTTTCCACCGGTAACGCGAGTTTTGCCAGCTTTGTTACAATTGGTAACAGCTTAACGGCAGGTTACCAAAGCGGCGCTTTATATAAAAGCGCTCAAGAATATTCATTCGGCGCTCAAATTGCCGGACAGGTTGGGGCTAAGTTCGAGCAGCCTCTTGTTAGCGATCCGGGTTTAAGCACTGACGGAAGAATAGAGATAAAATCTCTTTCCCCGTTTGCTGTT
>CAYNUJ010000084.1:0-12822 GCA_964400095.1 uncultured Melioribacteraceae bacterium | reverse complement strand
TACGACTTATTATAAATCCCATAGAAATAAAGATATTTATTATATTGAAAGTAGAAAACAAGGAACTACGAAAGGAAGCGGCTTAAAAAAACTGCAGGCTTATCTCAATGTAAAAATGAAAGAAACAATTGTGATGGGCGATTGGTACAACGACAGAACATTATTTGAAACAAAAGCGCTTAAAATTGCCGTAGCCAACGCCGTACCGGAGATATCGAGACTTGCTGATTTTATCACTCAGAAGACAAATAACGAAGACGCCGCCGCGGAAGTTTTAGAAATGTTATTAAAGGCAAAACAATAATATGAAAGAAGAGATAGCCGAAAAGATCGGTTCCGGAATTACGGTAAAAGTTTTATTGCTGTTTTTTACCATTGTCCTGATTGTTTTAATGTTTCCCCAAGGCGAATCGATTGAATCCGATGTTTCCGTGGGTTCCATATGGATTAAAGACGACTTAATCGCGTCGATGACTTTCGAAGTTCCCGAAGACCCGCAAGTTTACGCCCAGCAGCGGCAGGAAATTGAAAAGACTATTCCCAAAGTTTTTATAAAAGATACAGAGCTGCCTCAGAAGATTATCGATTCGGTGAAAACTTATAAAAATCAATTATTCGTTTCATTCGATACGACTATATTTTCAGTGCAGAATACGCCGTACATGGGTCTTAGTATTTCCACTTTGCAGAAACTAAAACAGATTAGAAATACCGAGAAACTGATTACGAAATCGAATACAAAAACAATTAATGATATATTTTCCACAGTTATTTCATTGCTTCGAAGAGTTTACAGAAAGGGGATTATTGATCTATCGTACGACGATATCGAAAAAGAG
Organism: uncultured Melioribacteraceae bacterium; assembly: GCA_964400095.1. Classification (GTDB taxonomy): domain Bacteria; phylum Bacteroidota; class Ignavibacteria; order Ignavibacteriales; family Melioribacteraceae; genus CAYNUJ01. The sequence goes on along the minus strand of CAYNUJ010000084.1, from coordinate 11,983 downwards.
AAAATTGCCGTCCGTCAGGGTAAATTTGAAAATTTGTATCCTAAAAATAAATTTTACGATCTCGAGTCGGCTAAACGCTATATTGCCAGCTATTTAAACAATAATTTCAGTTTCGATCTCAGCCTTAATCAGGGAGTTGCGGAAATCATTAATCTGTTTTTAGTTCCCAACATTAAATACAGTGAAAAAGAAACTCAGTTTTCCATAAGCATTGCGCAGGAAAAAGTTCCCAAGACTAAATATATAGTTAACGAAAACGAAAGAATTATAGCCAAACATGACAGAATAACGAGGGATACAAAGGATAAAATTGACGCGTATCGTAAAGCGAAAGGAGAAGCCACAAGTCTTGTTGAACAATTTTCGCAATCCGGCGGAAAATTCCTGCATATTCTGGTGATATTATTGATTTATATCAATTATATAATGTTATTCAGAAAAAGTATTTATTCGAGTAATCTAAAATTGCTGCTATTATCCGTATTAATTTTATTTGTCAGTTTTTTAACTTTTCTGATACATCAAATTCAGGTTGCCGCGCCTATTCAATTATTAATATTAATTCCGGCAATTTCTATTTTAGTTACTATTGTCTTCGATTCCCGAATGGGATTTTACACAACAGTTATAGCCGCTTTAATTGCCGGAGGTATTCACGGAAACGATTATGTGCTTTCGGTTACTAATATTGCCGCCGGAGGCTTAGCGGTATTTTCCGTGAGGGATATTAAAAATAGAAGCCAAATATTCCGCTCTTTCCTTTTTATTCTAATCGGATATGTTTTAAGTATCGCGGCTTTCGGATTGGAAAGTTATAAATCGGTTCAGGAAATTTTAATATCTTCTTCCTTTGCCGCGAGCAACGCATTAATTAGTCCTGTGCTTGCATACGGATTAATTATTTTTGTGGAGAGGATTTTCAAAATTACAACGGATTTAACATTGCTGGAGCTGACCGATTTCAATTCTCCTTTGTTAAAAGAAATTGCCAAGAAAGCTCCCGGAACTTTCAACCATTCCTTAACAATCGGCGCGATGGTTGAATCCGCGGCGGAAATAATTTACGCCAATCCGATTCTTGCGCGCGTTGGAGCATATTACCACGATATAGGTAAAACGGTTGAGCCGGAAGGTTTTGTTGAAAATCAGATGAATAAAAATATTCACGACGATTTGAACCCGAGAGAAAGCATACAGATAATTATCAATCATGTTAGCGAGGGAGTTAAATTAGCCGAGGAAAACGATCTGCCGCAGGAAATTATAGATTTTATTCCCATGCATCATGGAACGATGGTAATTACTTTTTTCTATGAAAGAGCGAAAGAGCTTCTTGGAGAAGAAAAAGTGACAATGGACGAATTCCGTTATCCCGGTCCTAAACCAAACAGTAAGGAAACATCCCTTGTTATGCTGGCGGACGCCTGCGAGTCGGCGGTGCGCTCTATTGATCAGCCGGATAAACAGAAAGTTGAAAATATTATATCAAATATATTTAAACAAAGATTGGAAGACGGGCAACTGAACGATTCGCCGATAACATTCAGGGACTTGGATAAAATTAAGAATTCATTTGTAAATACGCTTATCGGGCAGCATCATAGAAGAATAAGATATCCGAATCAGGACGATATGGAAAAAGACTCCGGCGAGGGAAATGTTTGACCGGTTCATCGAAGAATTTGTCGCTATTCTGAGATTGGAGAAAAATCTGTCGGATAATACCGCGTTTTCCTACCGAAACGATATCCGCAATTTCATTCTTTTCATAAGCGGAAAAGGGATCGACGATCTGAACGAAATAAACGGAAAGCATATTTCGGAATTTTTCGCGCTTCAGCGTGAAATGAATCTCGCGGCTTCCACTACCGCGCGATATTTGTCTTCATTAAAAGGGTTTTTCGGCTTTTTGCATCAATCCGAATATATACAAAAAGATCCGACTGAAGCGATGGTTTCCGTTAAAACGGAACGTAAACTTCCCGCCGTGCTTTCCTTGAACGAAATTGATAAAATATTCGGACAGCCCGATACAAACAATAAATTGGGGCTGCGCGATAGAGCGTTATTGGAAACTCTTTATTCGTGCGGATTACGAGTGAGCGAATCAATCAATCTGAAAAAGAGCGATCTTATTTTCGACGATGAAATTGTGCGCGTATTCGGAAAAGGAAGCAAAGAACGCATCGTTCCTATCGGTTCCTCTGCGGTTGAATGGCTTAATAATTATATAATAAAAGCGCGTCCTCTTTTGGAGAAAAAAGCGCTCAGCAAGAATATTGTTTTTTTGAACAATCGTGGCGGCAGACTCAGCAGAATGGGAGTTTGGAAGATAATAAAAAAATATACCGAAGCCGCCGGAATAAAAAAGGAAGTTCATCCTCATACATTTCGTCACTCGTTCGCTACTCATTTAGTTGAAGGAGGAGCGGATTTAAGAGCCGTTCAGGAAATGCTCGGTCACTCTAGTATTTCCACAACTCAAATTTATACACATATTGACAGACAGTATATTAAACAAGTTCATCACGATTTTCATCCGAGAGGTTAAATGGATATTACGGTAAACCCCAGATTATTTTATATAGCGGCATTTATTCCGTTTTTTCTGTTGTCGTTAGGAATACACGAATTTGCCCACGCTTTTTCGGCGTACAAATTGGGAGACGATACGGCAAAACAACACGGAAGACTTACTTTGAATCCGATTAAGCATTTGGATTTATTCGGCTCAATCATTATTCCGGCAATTTCTTTGATATCGGGTTACGCGGTTATCGGCTGGGCAAAACCGGTTCCGGTGAATCCGAATAATTTCAAGAACCCCAGACGCGACGATATAATTGTTTCCGCTATGGGTCCGATATCAAATTTAATTTTCGCGTTTGTAATATTTGTTTTTGCTAAAAATTTCGGAGGACTGAAATCCGACCTGTTCAACTATCTGTATATGCCGTTTTTTTTCAATGTATTTTTGTTTTACTTTAATCTGCTTCCCATTCCTCCGTTGGACGGTTCTCACGTATTAAATAATTTACTGCCCGCCGAACTTAGTCACTATTATAGATCGGCGGCAAAGTGGAGTTTGGTTATTTTAATGATTTTCATTTACAGTCCGCTGTGGAAGTATTTTATTTCGATTGTTGACGTAACCGCAAGGATGATTTTGAATTTATAGAACTCTAAAGATTCCTCAAATATGTTTACTTTTGGAACAATCTTTTAAAAAAATAATTAAGAATGAACACGTATTTTAGAATTTTAAAATTTGTTAAACCTTATTCCGGTCATCTGGCGATGTCGGTTGTTTTCACGGTTCTTTATGCTTTACTTAACGGAGCGTCGGTGTATTTAACCATTCCGCTTCTCGATACCTTATTCCAGGAGTCGTTGAATTCTCCGCAAACCGCTGCCGCAGCGCATAATAACGCTAATTCCATAATACCTGATTGGATTAGCTCTATTGCAAATAAAGTGTCGGAATCATTCAATCAATTTATTTTTACGGGCGATACCACTGAAATTCTGTTGAAAATATGCGGGTTAATTTTAATCGCTTTTCTGGGAAAAAATTTTTTCGGATACCTGCAGGCGTATTTTTTAGCGTTTGTTGAGCAGGGAGTAATAAAAGATATTAGAAACAAAGCGTACCGACATCTGCACAAGCTGCCGATGGGTTATTTTAAAAACGAGAAAACCGGCAACTTAATTTCGAGAATAACAAACGACGTTAATATTATTCAGCAGAGCGTGAGCGCCGTTTTTCTGAATATGATTCGCGAACCGTTGACGATAATTGTGTTTTTGGGAATTGCCATTTCAATTAGTTCCAATCTAACTTTCTTCTCTTTTGTCATTCTGCCGTTTTCGCTGGCTATTATCGGTTATATCGGTAAAATATTGCGGAAACAAAGCACAGTAATTCAGCGGAAGATGGCGGATATTACAACGGTTCTGCACGAAACTATAACCGGAGTGAAAGTGGTTAAAGCCTTCGGGATGGAAGAATACGAAAATAAAAAATTTGAATCCGAGACGAATAAATTTTTCAGATTGATTCTGCGAATGGTACGCGTGAGAAATATTGCGTCGCCCACAACGGAATTTTTAAGCGTTGTGGTTGGCGTCGCGCTTATATTTTACGGGGGCAAACTCGTGCTTGTGGAACATTCGCTCAAGGCAAGCGAGTTCTTGGGATTTCTATTCGCAATATTTCAGCTTATGCCGCCGATTAAAGAATTGAGCAGCGTCAATAACCGGATTCAGGAATCGAGCGCCGCGGGAGACAGAATATTTGAAATTCTTGACACCGAACCTTCCATTCGCGATATTCCCGATGCCGTTGAAGAGATTGTATTCGAGGACAAAATTGCCTACGAAAATATCGCTTTCAAATATGAAGACTCTGATGAGTATGTATTGAAGAATATTAATTTTGCCGTGAAGAAAGGACAGATAGTGGCGTTTGTCGGAAGCAGCGGAGCGGGGAAGACAACGCTGGTGGACTTGCTGCCGAGATTTTACGACCCCACGGGGGGAAAAATATCAATTGACGGTATTGATATTAAAAATATCCGTATTCACACTTTACGCAAAATGATGGGAATTGTAACACAGGAAACCGTTCTTTTTAATGAATCGGTCAGAAGCAATATTGCTTACGGACTCGGTGAATATCCTGAAGAAAAAATTATTGAAGCGGCCAAAGCGGCTAACGCGCACGATTTTATTTTGCAGCTTTCAAACGGATATGACACGATTATCGGCGAGAAGGGAACCAAATTATCCGGCGGGCAGAGGCAGAGGATTTCGATTGCCAGAGCTTTGCTGAAAAATCCTCCTATAATGATTTTCGACGAGGCGACTTCCGCGCTGGATAACGAATCGGAAGTTTTAGTCCAGGAAGCGATTGAAAGGTTAATGAACGATAGAACGACTTTTGTGATAGCGCATAGATTAAGCACAATCCGCAACGCCGATAGAATAATGGTTCTTGACAAAGGCGAAATTGTGCAGGAAGGAAAGCACGATGAATTAATTGCCGTGGAAGACGGCGAGTATAAAAAACTTTACGACCTTCAATTTCGGGATAAATAATGCGGTCATTTAGCGGGACTTCCTCTTTCGAGAAAACAATATTCGCCTTCTTAGTAATTTTTGCCGCAACGCTTACCAACTCGATATTTGTCAATCAAATTGGTTATTACGGCGCGCTCTTATTATTATTGATCAAATTCGGCGTCAGCAAAGAGAATCCTTTTAAAAGAACCGAATTGGAATTTTATTTTTTATTCTTTCTTCTGGCGGAACTGCTTTCGGCAATATTTTCCGTTGACCCGGCTCACGCGTTCAATAATTTTTTGAAACGGCTTTTGCTCATCCCGGTCGTTTATACTATAACCGCTATCGCAATTAACCCGAGACGCGTTAGTAAAATATTTTATGTGTTCGTTGTTTTTTCGATCATCAGTTCTTTGCTGTATCTATGGAACTCATATTCTTATTATTTGCGGGGACTTTTTCAATTAACCGGCTCGGGACCGTTCCTATTTCATTATCCGATTACCACAAGCGAGTTATTTAGTTTTACCGCGCTTATTTTATTCGCGTTTGTAATACAGAAAAATTTAACCGCGAAGAAAAAATTAATTTATTTTCTAGGTTTTGCGGTCACATTTCTTTCCCTGCTTGCAACTTTCAAAAGAACCGGCTGGATTGGTTTTGCCGCCGGCGTTGTAGTAATAATTATTCTCAAGAGGAAATATATTTATCTGCTTCCTTTGGTTCTAACCGGACTCGCGATAATATTCACGCAGCATTCATCGAGCAAAATAGAATTATTGAACACACACGGTAAATTTGAAAAAATAGGCGTAATAGAAACCGGCGGACAGGTAAATGAATTAAGAAAAATTGGCGCTGAAATATTTGTATCGGACTATACCGGCGGTATTTCGAAAATAAGCAATTATGATTTGCGGCAATTGATTGATTTCGATGTTCCGGTAATTTCATTCGATAAATGGAACCGGAGTTACTTTACCGCTGAATTAGTGGATACCAGATTTAAGCTGATCGGAAGGAATTCTGAGAACGATTTTGTTGAATTGGAAGATTTTATGTCGAAGGGAATAACAAAGGATTACTCGATAATAGAGAATCGTTTTTATGCGCTTGATATAGACAGCGGATTGACAATTTTTCCCGATCCGGCGAATCTTCAAAAACGTTTTGAATACAAGGATTTGCGAGGTTTCAAAAAACTCGTTCCATTTGACGGAGGCATTGTTCTTTTTAGTAAATCCGCGGGAATGAAATTTATTGAAATTGAAAATGGTTTAGCGGATAAAACTCATGAACTGAATATCGGAAGCGATAGAGTTCAATTCGCGGATACAGCCGGAGGAAATTTGTATGTACAGTCTTCCGATTCGATTTATTTAGTTAGCGATAAATCATTTACCGGCAAAGCGTACTACTCGAATCTTCCCGAATTAACGTCCGTTCTGCCGCATAAAGACAACATTTACTGCACAACACTCGGCGGAGGATTCTATAGATTAACGTTTTCCGAAAATTCGTTAAACGCGGTAAAACTTTATTCGTTCGGATACAATCCTAACTCGGTTTTATTCAGCGGAGATACTTTATATTCCGCACATTTGAAAAGAAACCGGTTTGCTTCCATATTCGATCCCTACTTACCGGCAAACGCTAACAGAATTGCGCTCTGGAGAGCCGGTATAAAAATGTTTCTTGATCATCCTTTGTTCGGCGTTGGGGATATTGACCTTGCAAAACTATATAAAATTTATAAACGTCCGTCGGATAAAGAAATACAAGGGCACTTGCACAACAACTATTTCCATTTCCTCGCAATTTTGGGCTTATTCGGATTTATAGCCGTGGCGCTTCTTTTATTCAAATTATTTGTTCTGCTGGTCAAGACGGTGAAAAAATATCCGGCGGAAACATTCGAGAATACGCTTGCTTTAGGTTTCGCGGGCGTTTTCGTTTCTTTCCTTTTTGCCGGACTGACGGAATGGAATTTCGGCGATCACGAAATAATAACGTTTATCTGGTTCACAGTGGGGATGGCGTTGTCGCTGAAGAAGATAATTGTGAAAAATTAGTTACCCAAATTTTTACCGGAAACAGCCTGCAGGAAAGTCTCGAATATTATTTGCACATCCAGCCAAAAAGTCCAATTTTCGATGTACCAGATATCGTATTCAATTCTTTTTCGGGTTCTGATTTTTTGAAGTTTCTCATCTTCCACATCGCCCCGCAGTCCGTGTATTTGCGCCCATCCGGTAATGCCGGGTTTTATCCGGTTTCTTAGTTTAATTTCCTCTACAATATCGCGGTACAATTCGTTGAAAGCGAAGGTGTGCGGACGGGGACCGACAATTGACATGCTGCCTTTGAGTACGTTTATAAACTGTGGCAGTTCGTCAAGATTCGCTTTACGGAGTATTTTCCCAATAGCCGTTATCCGTCTGTCGTCTCCGGAGATAGGTTTTATAGAATTCTTTTCACTGCTTGCTTCAATTGTCATCGTTCTGAATTTATATACTTTTATCGGCTTCTCATCAATACCGACTCTCTCTTGAATAAAGAACACAGGTCCTTTTGATGAAAGCTTGACCGCTAAACTTATCAAAGGAATAAGCCACCAAAGGAATAAAACCAGAATTATTAATGAAAAAGAGAAATCGAATATTCTTTTAATAAATCTGTTTTGCGCTTCCTCCAAGGGACTAATACGCACGGTAATTATCGGGAAGTCGGAGAACAGACTGAAGGAAAATTTTTTGGAAATGAATTTGAAGTAATCTGGAATGATAAAGCATTTTGCCGCGTTTTTATCGCACACTTTAATTATATCGTCAATCAGATCGGAATCTTTTATCGGGATGGCAACAACAATATCCGAAAGCGAATTTTCCTTGATTAGCTTATCCAGCTCCTCAATGCCGCCTATTGTATTCTGATTCCGTATTTTATCGTATGAAACGAAACCGGCAAATTTATAGCCGAATTCGGGGTGGGACTCAAGCAGGTCTTTGAACCTGACCGCAGTATCTCCGGCTCCGATTATGGCTAATTTGCGCGCGGTCAATTTTCTTGATTTGATTAAAATTCTCTGAAAAATAAAATGCTTAATTAATATGAAAACCGTTAACGAAGAACCGTAGAAAATTATAAAGTTACGCGTAAAAAGAAGTTCTTTGGAGAAAAATATATACAGCGCCGCGAAGACCACCTGTGTTAAGGAGTTTTTAAGCGCTAACAAAAATGTTGTGGAAAACAGTCTTATCGTAATGTCGTCGTATAATTTTGTCAGCCGGGCGGAGAAATACCACAATCCATTGGACAAAATAAGCAGGATGAACAACATGTTTTTTGAAAGGAGGATATCTAAAGATTGCGCAAGAATACCCGAAAAAATAAAACAAATATTTAATATCGCTAAATCCGTCAGCGCCCGCAAGTTATGCAATGTTTTCTGGTTAACTATCATTATTATTACTTATAAAACTCGTCATATTTTAATTGGACAAATTGACGGATAGAATTTTCAAAATTCGTCCGGGAGAATTTACCGGCGTATTTTGCGATACCCGCCGAATCAAATTTATTTTCAATAGTCTCGAATTCTTTAACCGCCGAGGCAATTGCCTTAGGAGATTGATTGTTGAATAAAAAACCGGAAACTCCGTTCCGCACAATCTCCGAAGCTCCGCCTACATTGTAAGCCAAAACCGGAGTACCCGCGGCTAAGGCTTCAACCATTGTAATGCCGAAATCCTCTTCGGCTGCAAAAATAAAGCCCTTTGCGTTTCTCATGTATTCGGTTAGATTCTCAAAGTTTTGTCTCGGGAGAATTTCTACATTCTTCCCCGCTAATTTTTCAATTTTACTTTTGTCGGGACCTTCTCCTATTACAATCAACTTTTTATCGGGCAGATGCGAAAAAGCCTCAACAACGGCGTCAATTTTTTTGTAAGGAACAAACCGGCTGGCGGTTAAGTAATAATTCTCTTTATTCGAAGAAGATTCGATTCTGTCAATATCAACCGGCGGATGAATGACGACGGCGTCCCGGTTGTATATTTTTTTAATTCTTCTCGCAATATGCGATGAATTGGCAATGAAATGATCCACACGGTTCGACGAAATGTAATCCCAAATTCTTATTTTGTGCAGCGTCCAGCGGACGAACGCGCCTTTCAGCCCGCCTTTGATGTTCAATTCGTTTAAATATTGATGGTACAAATCCCACGCGTATCTAATTGGCGTGTGACAGTAACAGATGTGAAGCTGGTTTGAACTTGTAAGAACGCCTTTTGCCACCGAGTGCGAACTTGAAAGCACAACGTCGTACCCCGAAACGTCGTGCTGTTCAACCGCTAACGGAAAAAGAGGAAGATAAATTCTATGATGTTTTTTAGCCAGCGGCAAATTCTGGATAAAACTTGTTTCGGCTCTTTTTCCTTTGGTTATTATTTTACGGTCAGCGTCGTTAAGAAAATCGACAAGCGCGAATATCGGAGCTTCCGACCAAATATTAGTAAACGATTCGACGCACTTTTCCGAACCGTAGTAATTTACAAGCCATTCGTGTACGAGAGCTATATTCATAAACGTTTCGTCAGCCTTTAATTAATGTTGAGTATATATTTTCGGTTTTTTCAGTCATCATTTTTTCCGAATAATATTTTTTTATCAATTTAATATTATTCGACGAAATTTCCCTATAAATATTCCGGTTTAACATGCAATATATAATTTTATCGGTTACTAATTCAGGATTTTCTACATCGAATAAATATCCGTTCACGTTATCTTTTATCAGATCAATATTGCCCGTAACGCGCGAAGCGGCAACCGGCAAACCGAAAGCCATCGCTTTTAATATCGCAAGTGAAAGTCCCTCCGCAAAAGAAGTATTGAGATAAAAATGAGCTTCCGCAAAATATTTGTCAATCTCGGTTCGCGTTCCGAGATAATTTACCGAATCTTTTATATCGAGCCGCGAGGCTTCGGCTATCATACTTTCCAAACCGGAGCCGATTACATTCAATTCAATTTTGTCGAATACTTTTTTGTCGAGCAACGCTTTTAATATTTTCAGCGCGGCGGAGTTATTTTTTTGAACGTCGTTTCGGGTGATAAACAATAAAATCAGTCTGCCGTCAATTTCCTTAACGGGGGGATTATCCGTCACAGCCACACCGTTCGGAATGAGCGCTATTTTTTCCTCCGGAGCTATTTTGTTTTTTAATATTTTAGATCTCTCCGATTCCGATACTGAAATAAATTGATTTGTAAAATATGACATTAGTTTTTCGAGCAGAAGATACGACACGGAAGCGGGTTTTCCGCACCGCTCAATATGTAAGCCGTGAAAAGTATGAACGACCTTTATATTTGTAAATAAGTATAGAAGTCTCGAATAAATGCCGGCTCCTTTTCCATGAGAGTGAACTATATTAATTCCATTACCGGTTATGAACGAAATTAATTTGACAAAAACGGACGGCGAAAATTTTCTATGAGGAATAATAATAATTTTGTCTTTTCCGAGCAGTTCGCGGTATTTTTCATAATAGGGAAAGTCATTTGGACAAGCGGCAAAAACATCCATTTTATTTTTCGCGGATTTAAGCAGTTGGAAAAGATGTTCCGGCCCGCCGCCAAAATCCGCTCTCGAGCTGATATGTAATATTTTAATTTTATGCATTTTGTTTTTTTAACGAACCGATTGTTTGTGCGATAAACTCCTTGTTGAAAATAAAAAAGAATATTCCTCCGAACGCGAGCAGATAATAGCTGAGCAATTTAATTTCGATTGTATTGACAACGCCTACCGCAATGCAGACAATTATTCCGACAGCGAAAAATTTTGTATCGACCGATGACAATTTAATAAAATGATCAGAGTTTTTAACGCGGAGTAAAAACATCAAGATGAATCCCGCTAAAGTAGCGGCGGCGGCTCCGTATAATCCGTAAATAGGAATAAAAATAATATTCAATAAGACATTTGCAGACGCTCCGGCGAGAGAAGTGTACAAACTTCCTTTTGTCTCTTTATTAACTTGATATTTTATTCCAATAAAGGCGGAAAAAGACGAAAAAACAATTCCTCCTAAAATGAGCGAAAGGTACAATTTCGCTTCGGAGTAATCCGGATAGATAAAGAGATCGATGAAAATATTAAATACCGGAAGTAAAACAACAAACGCCGAAAATAATAATCTGGATAACCGGTTGAATATAATTGCGTTTTTCTCCGGGAGTTCCGGTTTGCCCCAATCTTTAATCGATTCTTCCTGAAAGAGCAAATTGAAAATTGTATGCAGAAAATAGAGAGCGATGCACAATTTGTAGGCAACCCCGTATAAACCGACAAATTCGAGTCCCATGAAGTATTGAATTATAAACCGGTCGGAGAGGTTCATTACCCAAATATTGAATGTTTCCATTAAGAGGGGAAGCGAATAAGCGAGAAGAATCCACACGAATTGAAATTTGAAATTTGGAAATGAAATTAATTTGCCTATTCCTATTCGGACGATAACAAAAATTACAACCGTAAAGTTAGCGAATGAATATAGGAGCAGAATATTGCTGAGGGTTAGTTTATCTATAAAATAGAAATATGAAATTGTTACAATCAATATAACGCTGAAAAGTATGTTTGAACCGCTGTATAAAGCTCTCCTTCCGAAGCTTCTCGAAATTCTTAAAAAGTAATTCGACAGATAAAAGGAGTTGAAAAAAATCATTATTTCCAGACTCAAAGGAATTGAAATAATATTTATAATAAATAGATAAAGGAAATTCGTAATGACCGCCGAAAGCACAATTACAATCGAGGCGGTTTCGGTAATGCCGGAATCCGATTTCAACTCTCCGGGATTTAATTTGAATCTTAAAACGGCTTCTGAAAGTTGAAGCGATATCAACGGCGCGA
>CAYNUJ010000083.1:0-12900 GCA_964400095.1 uncultured Melioribacteraceae bacterium | reverse complement strand
CCGGCAATTCATATTTAATTGTCGTTGACGGATTAAACGGATTAGGATAGTTTTGGAACAGATTGAACTCAGACGGCGGTTCTTCTGTTTCTCTAACATCATCGAGTAATTTCAATTGAAAATCCGCGGCAGTGGGAATATGATCGGACGCCGATTTTGAATCGGATGAAAGAAGATTATAAGCGCCGAGCGTATCGGGATTTACAGCCGGAGTGAAAAGCGCGAAGGAATTTTTCAGTTCCATCACCGAACCGGAGTAAATAATGTAATCCAATCTGCCCGGGCTGAAAGAGGAACTTTCGCTGTACCAGGTAAACGTTTCCGGCATTCCGGTCGTTATCGGTCTAACGTCGTCAAAAAAAGAACCGTCCCAATCGGGCGCAAAATCCGCGCCGTAACTGCTTTCGTTTAATATATCGCCGGAAATGAAAGTGTACTGCTGTCTCGCGAAACCAACAAGATTCATATCGCCCACAATAACAATCGGAGCTTTATCCGGAAGCGCGAAACTGCCCGAGCCGTCTTTAGCGTCGCGAACGAACGACATAATGTTGTCGATTTCCCTTTGACGTCCGTCGTTGTTATCGCAGCAGGGCGTGTGGGCTGAAATGAAGAGCATCTGTTCCCCGTTTTTCAATTGACTCAAATCGAGCAGGAAAGCCGAATTACCGTCGATTGAGGAGGAATTGACCGCGGGAAAACGGCTGACGAGTTTGTTATCGCTTCCCGTTTCAGCGTGATACCACTCCCCCGGAATAAATTCGTTAACCAAAGCTGCGGTTTGCGCGGAAGTGTGGTTGTAAATTTCCTGAAAACCTATAATATCGGGATTAATTGCTTTTATTAAATTCCCGAAACTCTCTTTTCTCGAATTGTCGAACAGATCGTCCCGGCGAACATTAAAAGTCATTATGCGCAGATCCGCGGCGGCGCTTCTGCTTAACGAATAATACGGCGCAATGAACGCGTCATTTGAAAGAGCAACTTCCACTCCTCCGGATTCGTTGGGCAGAACGTCTCCGCCGGAAACAAACGCAGCTTTCAGCGTATCTCCGCTAAATACATTCCGTCCGCTGATTATCGCGGTTCTATCCATGACAAACTCAAATTTATCCGACGAAACTGTTGGGGAAGAAACAAGCCCCAGATTTATATGCTTAATGGAAGCGGAAGAATTTCCGAAATAAAATGTTCCCTTTCTCTGTCCGAAAATAAACTCGACTTCCGCGCCTATTCCGTTAATAGATTTCCCGGTTGAACTGTTGTTATCGGTATCGATATACATTGTAATGCTGTTATTATCCTGAAGATTTATCTCTTTTCCCACTTCGAGATAAAAAAAGATGAAATCCGAATTGCTTCCGGCTTTAAATTTTCCGAAAGATATATTCCCCGGCTGGTCGTCCGGAATATCATCGTATAACACTTTTACCGAATCCCAATCGGAATAATCTTCGTCCATGATTATCTGGCTAAATAATAAATTTGAAAAAACAATAAATATAAATACCGCTGTTAATAACTTTTTCATCGCTATTCTCAATTAGATAATAAATCAATAAGTTTAAGATATAGATAATTTTATTTAATTCAAGGAATTTATGAAATTTGTAAAATATTTAGTTTTAGCTTCATTAATGGCTGTTTCGTTTCGATGTACCGAGGATTTTCCGTTCAACGAGAACTGGAGCAACGCCGAATATGAACTGCTTAATCAGGATAGCGTAAAAGTAAACTTCCCAGAAATCATAAAGGGTAAAATAGCCGTTGTCGGATTTATTTACACGAACTGCCCCGATATTTGTCCTTTAACAACAAATAATATGAAGGACATTAAAAAGAAACTTAACGAAGAAGGAATTGAAGCCGAATTTATAACAATTTCGTTTGACCCGGATTTCGATAAACCTTCGGTTCTCAAAAAATACGCAGAACTCCGCGGGATAGACTTTAAGAATTGGCAGTTCCTTACGGGCGATAAAAAAACAATTCGAAGACTGCTTAAAACCGCCGGGGTTGTCGCGGCAATAGGAGATTCAACCACGTTCTCCGACAGCGTTAAAATTTATTATTACGTTCATACGGATAGAATAGCTTTGTTCGACTCGAATACGCATTTACGGAACAATTACTTCGGAAGCGCCGTCAATACAGATGAAATTGTAAACGATATTAAAAAGTTAAGAGTAAAATGAAAAAATTTATTGCTGCGGTAATTTTTACGCTATTAATTACCGGCTGTTCAAAGAACACAGATAATAACGCGCCGTCCGGCGGAAATTTGAAAGTTGTAAATGCCTGGGTCAGACCCGCCGGGGTGGGAATGAACTCCGGAGCGTTCTTCGAGATCATTAACGGAAGCGAAAAAGATACTCTCACCGGGGCTGAATTTGCTTCGGCGCGTACGGTTCAAATTCACAAAAGTTTTAAAACCAACGACGGAAGAATGGGTATGGAACACGTGCCTTTCGTTGAAATTCCGGCTGATTCTAAAATTGAATTCAAACCGATGAGTTATCACGTTATGCTCATCCGTTTGATTGAAGAGCTTAAAACCGGAGATAAAATTAGTATAACTCTGAATTTCAAAAAATCCGGTAAAATCACGACAACGGCAATTGTGCGGTAAATAACCTTGACGATAAAATTATTGCAAAAGGAATTATTAATGCGTCGGAAAGTTTTTCTCTTTTTATTGGTTTTTACTTTGAGTTTATCCGCTCAGCAAAAAGACTCGATTAAAACTTACAATTTGGAAGAGATAACCGTTAAAAGCGGAATAATTATCGAGCCGAAAACTACAACGGAATTATCGGCGAGGGGAATCGAAAAATCGAATTCCGAGAGTATTTACGAATTGACAAAATTTATTCCCTCGGTAAAATTCCAGACAAACTCGCGCGGCGAGAGTCTCTTTTACATCCGCGGCGCGGGCAAAAGGCAGACTATGGTTTTCTTCGACGGTATTCCTCTGAATATCCCCTGGGATAACCGGATAGACATGAGCATGATTCCTTCAATAGCTATCGGTTCAATGAGCGTGATTAAAGGAATACCTTCCATAACATTCGGCGCGAACACACCTTCCGGCGTTGTAACTATTTTTTCCAAAGAACCGGCTGAAAAATTTGAAGGCGCGTTAGATGTTTCCGGCGGGCAGGATAATTTCAAAAGCATTAAAGCGTTAGCCTCCGGGAAAATTGAAAAATTTTCATTTCTCGGAGCCGCGGGCTATTTCGGTAAAGACGATTTCAAATTACCCGTGGAATTCCAGCCGTCGCGGGAAAATTTTACTGACACACGCATTAACACGGATTACAAAAATTTAAGCTTCTTTGGCAAGGCTCGCTACGAAATTGACCAGAGTAATAATATTAATTTTTCGGCGAGTTACTCCGACGCGGAAAAAGGTATCGCGCCTGAATTAAACATAGCGGAGCCGCGATTCTGGCGGTATCCGGTTTGGAGAAGAACTTCGTTTTCTCTCTTCGGCGCAAACAGACTGCTCGGTTTGTCGGATAACATTATTTCCTATTCTTTTTCTTTCACGAATTTTAAGCAGGAAATAAATGAATACGCTGATAACAGTTACTCGATAATAAACGATATTGAAAAAGACAATAACAATACGCTTTACGGCAGAATAATTTACACCGGATTTTTGAACAGAAGTTCGCTTCTGAAATTCAGCGTTAACGGTTACGCGTTTAATCATACGGAAAAATATGCTTCCGGAAATTTCGCAGAAGATAAGTATTCTCAAAATCTTCTGAGTTCCGGAGCGGAGTATGAATATCTGACAAGCAATTCTACTTTCATCTTCGGCGCGGCGTACGATATTTCATCTACGCCCGAAACCGGAGGCAAACCGCATTCCGGCGCTCTCGGAGCGGTAAGTCTTAATTCATCCTTTTTATATAATTTTGAGAATGGATATTCGTTGAGAATAAACGCCGGAAGAAAGACGAGATTCGCGTCTCTGAGGGAAGCTTATTCCGGCGCTCTCGGCAGATTTGTTTTAAACCCCGAATTGAAACCTGAAATTATGAACTCGATTGAATCGGGCGTAATATTTAACAACGACCGCGTTTCCGCCGAAATGAATATTTTTTACAATTTGACGGAGGATGGGATTGTCCGCCAAAGTCTTGCTGAAAGAAAATTCATTCGCTTAAACAAAGAAAGAGTGAGGACTTACGGAGCCGAATTAATTTCGAGTATTCAATTGAACGAACGTTTAAATTTGAAATTCAATATTACCGTTATGGATTCCAAATCTAAAAACTCCGCCGGAAGTTTTTCGGATACGCTCGAATACAAACCGGCTGTTATCTCTTCGGCGTTGATTGACTACCGCCCAATTGGCGGTTTTAACATTTTTTCCGAGATGAAATTTTTATCCGATGAGTTCGGCTTAAAAGAAGGCAGCCCGTATTTCCAAAAACTGCCGGAGTATTTGTTATTAAATATCCGCTTTGGATATGAAATGAATTTTAACGGAACAACCGCGGAATTTTATTTACGAATTAATAATTTATTCGATAAATTGTATTATCCGCAATTTGGATTACCCGAAGCGGGAAGAGAATTCCTCGGCGGAGTAAATATTGAACTATAAATTAAATTATTTCATTTAACTTTCGGTGAATTATGACTGACAGAATTACGGTCTGTATGCCTTACGGCGGCGGCGACAGCATCGACACTTATAAAAATATCAGCGGAGAATCTTCCGTTGATAAAATTATTTTATTATCCGCTTCCCACGGCGGCGATATACCAAATAACGCCGTCTTAATTGACGCGGATAATTTTACGAGCGTTTCGGCTTTACGTCAAATATTTTCGGAAGTCGAAAGCGATTATCTCTTTTTACTGCTGAAAGATACATTATTCGAACCGGGACAATTCTGTTTCGAAAGATTTATTGAAGCGGCGGAAAACACCGGATCATTCTGGGTGTACAGCGATTATACCGAATCAAAAAACGGAACTGATTCCAAGCATCCGACAATAGATTACCAGCCCGGCAGCCTCCGCGACGATTTTAATTTCGGCGGCGGAGTTTTAATTAATTCCGAAGCGGCAAAAACGGCATTAGATGAAATTGACGGCGGCTACAAGTTTGCCGGATTGTACGCCCTGCGGCTGGCTCTTTCGCGCATGAGCGGACTTTTCAGAATTCCGGAAACTCTCTATTCTCTCGTTGAAACCGACACCCGCAAATCCGGAGAAAAGCAATTCGATTACGTTGACCCGAAAAACCGCGCGGTGCAGATTGAAATGGAATCGGCGTGTACCGAACATCTTAAAAAAATCGGCGCTTTTATCAAGCCCTCATTTAACGAGCCGGATTTTAACGGGATTTTTGATTACGAAGCCTCGGTTATTATTCCGGTGAAAAATCGCGTTAATACAATCGGCGATGCCGTTCAATCGGCGCTTAAACAGCAGACGGATTTTAAGTTTAACATAATAATAGTCGATAATTATTCCGACGACGGAACCACGGAAATGATAAAAGGATACGGGGAAATTGACGACAGAGTTATTCATTTAATCCCGGAGAAGAAAAATCTCGGTATCGGCGGCTGCTGGAACGAAGCGGTACACTCGAATTACTGCGGTAAATTTGCCGTTCAATTGGACAGCGACGATGTTTACAAAGACGAGCGAACGCTCCAAACAATTGTAAATAAATTTTACGAAGAAAAATCCGCGATGGTTATCGGTTCTTACAAAATGACCGATTTTTCCCTCAACGAAATTCCCCCCGGAATTATCGATCACAAAGAATGGACGCCGGACAACGGTACGAACAACGCGCTAAGAATCAATGGACTCGGCGCCCCGAGGGCTTTCCTCACAAACGTACTCCGTCAAAATGTAATTCCGAATGTAAGTTACGGAGAAGATTACGCGGTCGGACTCGCGATTTCGCGCAGGTACAAAATTGCCCGGATATACGAGCCGGTTTATCTTTGCCGCCGCTGGGAGGGGAATTCCGACGCTTCGCTTAACGTGGAAAAAGTGAACGCGAATAATTTTTACAAAGATACAATACGCACAATGGAAGTTGCGGCAAGAATTAAACTGAACGGTAAATCAAATGGATAATTTGATAATTGATTCCTCCGAACTGTCGGAATTTTTACAAGGCTCCGGTTTCGCTTACGAGATGAAAGCATTAATGGCTCAGCAGAAAACCGTTTGGACTTTTTTAAATGAAGGTTATAAAAGTCTGAATTCCGTAAAGACTAAATCTTTTGAATTCGACGGGTTTGAAGTAAAAGTGCAGTTTAATCCGGGCAGAATTCTTTCAACCGGCGCGAAGGTCGATCCAAAATCAATCTCCGAACGCCCCTGTTTTTTATGCCGGAGAAATCTCCCCGAACTACAGAGAGGATTGGCTTATTACAATGATTTTACCGTACTTTGCAATCCTTATCCAATACTTCCGGAGCATTTTACAATCCCGAAAGTTGAACATCTGCCGCAGCTTTTAATGCCGCGCTTGGAAACGATGCTGAATTTAGCAAAAGATATTTCCAAATTTTATACTCTCCTTTTTAACGGACCTCGCTGCGGAGCCTCCGCGCCGGATCACAACCATTTTCAATCCGGCACAAAATATTTTCTTCCTGTGGAAACGGATTACAGCAAACTGAAAAATCAATTGATCCTGCCTATTTTTGAATCCGATCAACTTAAAATATTCTGTTCGAAAAATTATCTTCGTGATTTCATTTCGTTTGAATCCGGCAGCAGAAAGGAGATAATTAAAGGAATGAATTATCTTATCCGGACAATGAAAAAATTCGATAGCGACCCGGACGAACCGAAAATCAATGTTCTGACGGATTTTGTAGATGGAATTTGGAGAGTGATTGTTTTTCCGCGTTCAAACCATAGACCGAAACAATATTTCGCCGAAGGTCGGGAGAAGTTGATGATAAGTCCGGCAACAATTGACATGGGCGGAGTTTTGATTACTCCTCGTGAGAAGGATTTCGATAAAATTTCAAAAGACAGCGCGGCGGATATTTACAAGCAGGTAAGTCTGCCTAAGGAACAGTTTGTATTTCTTGCGGAAAGTCTGAAAAAATTATCGTTATAAAACTTTAACGCCAATAATACTTATGTCGTCGTCTGCGCGGTTGCCTGAAAAATCGATATAATCCCGTTTTATTATTTCAACGGCGTTATCTTCATATTTGAGACTCGACACCACATTTTTCAACCGATCCAATCCGTAAGATTCTCCTTTTTCATTTCGGCTGTCAACTAATCCGTCGGTAGTAGTAAAAAGCCGGTCGCCCTTATTCAATTTAATTTCAAAATCTTCGTAGCCGCTGTCTTTGTCAAAACCGAGGAGAAGTCCGTTCGACTTAAATTCATGAGCTTTTTCCCCTTTGTAAATTAAGGGTAAATCCCCGGCGCCGCTGTACTTGGCGACGTTAGTAATATTATTCAGCGATATTACCGAGAGAGTAATAAAAACGTCGGAAATTCTTTCGTCCTCATAAACCGCCTCGTTCACTTTGGCGATAATTTTAGCCGGCGAGTAATCGGATTCATTTTGAAGCGCAAATCGAACCGCGCTTCTAACATACCCCGCATAAGCGACTGCAAAATACCAGGCTCCCCATTTTTTGCCCATAATATCGCCAAGAACCGCAATCAGATTCTGATCGTCAATTTGGAAATAATCTATAAAATCACCGCCGGGGATATTTTCGAATGTCGAATGCCAATGAGTTATTTCGAAGCCCATAAATTTCGGAAAATTTTCGGGCACTACTTTAGCGCCCATTTTA
Organism: uncultured Melioribacteraceae bacterium; assembly: GCA_964400095.1. GTDB lineage: Bacteria > Bacteroidota > Ignavibacteria > Ignavibacteriales > Melioribacteraceae > CAYNUJ01. Next base: position 5,083 of record CAYNUJ010000083.1, on the reverse strand, counting down.
TCTGCGGCGGTATGAACCTCCTGAATTGCCTGCTGTCTCTGTTTTTCTTTTGTTTTAAGAATAGCTCCGATTTTAGCGAGAACAATCTTAGGCGAAGAAGTCTTGAGTACATATTCCTCAACTCCCAATTCGTAACCCCGAAGTATATCTTCCTCCTCGCCTTTTGCCGTGAGAAACATAAACGGAATGTCTTTGAGAGCCGGGTCTTCCAACAAATTCTCTCTGAACTGATACCCGTCAACGTACGGCATCATTATATCGCTGATAATCAGATCGGGTTTCTCTTTTTGAGCTAAGGCAAGTCCCTCCGCTCCGTTTGAGGCGTGAATACATGCATATCCGGCTTTGCCGAGATTGTATTGGAATAATTTAGCAATATTCAATTCATCTTCAACAAGCAGTATTTTATAATCTTTCTCTTCTCCCATTGATTAAACAAAGCTCCTTATTGCGTCTTGAAGATCGGTGAATGTTTCAAATATACGGAATAATCTTGTAAGCTCGAACATAGCTTTTACCGCCGGACGAAAGCCGACAATTTTCAGGTCGCCGTCTATTTTGGTTAATTTTTTTAAGGACCCGACAAGCACGCCTAAGAAAGTGGAATCGACAAAATCACACGCGGATAGATCAATAATAATCTTTCTATACCCTTCGTCAATTCTCGTATTCAAATTATTTTTCAACTCCTGAGCTTCATTCAGAGTGGCGCGGTCAAGATTAATTATCTCGACGAGAACATCCCCTATCTTCTCTTCTACTATTCCACCCATTTTAGTCTCCCTGTTCTTTGTTAACATTATATTTTTCCATTAGCCTGTATAAAGTGGCTCTGCCAATTCTTAATTTTTTAGATGCGTCAACTATATTATTGTTAGTAACCGTAAGAGCATGACGAATTGCTTCTTCCTTCAATTTTTCAAAAGGAATAACCGGCGAATCCGGCTCAAACAATTTATCGCTGTTAAGCGCCAAAGCTCCCGGCTCGCCGGAAAGGATCTGAGGAGGAAGAACATCCCTGTCAATCATATCTCTATTTGTAAGGATCATACATCTCTCAAGCGTGTTTTCCAATTCCCTTATATTTCCGGGCCATTCATAATCATAAAACAATTTCAGCGCGCGTTTTGTTACGCCTTTAACGTTTTTATTCAATTTTTTGTTGAATTTTTCAATAAAATGTTTCGTAAGAACCAATATATCGCTTCGCCGTTCTCTGAGCGGAGGAAGGTGAATAGGGAAAGAACTCAGCCGGTAAAACAAATCTTCCCGAAAATTACCGTTAGCCACCTGAACGTCCAATTCCTTATTTGTAGCGGAAATTATTCTCACGTCGGATTGAATAATTTCGTTGCCGCCAACCCTGTCAAATTCTTTTTCCTGAATTACGCGCAGAATTTTAGCCTGCAGCGACATTTCCATTTCGGCAATTTCATCGAGAAAAATAGTGCCGCCGTTCGCCATTTCGAATTTACCTATTTTCCTTTGGTGCGCTCCGGTGAATGCGCCTTTTTCGTGCCCGAATAATTCGCTTTCAAGAAGTTCCCGCGGAATTGAAGCGCAGTTCACAACCACAAATTGATTATCTTTTCTTATTCCGTTATAATGAATCGCCCGCGCGAATAATTCCTTACCGGTGCCGCTTTCTCCGTGAATCAATACTGTTATATCGTTATCGAGAACTTTCGTTACCAAATCAAAAACTTCATGCATCCTTTCGTCGGCTGATATAATTTTATCGAAGCTATGTTTGCGGATCATATCGTCTTGAAGCAATTTGATTTTTTTCACAAGCTCGTAATTAGTGATCGCGTTTTTTACAGCCGGTTCCAGACGGTTGCTGTCAATCGGTTTTGGGAAATAATCGAACGCGCCTATTCTTATTGATTCCAGCGCCACTTCAACGCTTCCTTGAGCCGAAAGCATGATTACGGGAAGGTCTTTGTTAAGCGCTTTTATCTTTTTCAATATTTCCACACCGTCTATATCCGGCAGCATAATATCGAGGAGCACCAAATCCGGCTCTTCTTCTTTTATTTTTTTTAAGAAGGATTGACCGTCGGGAAAAGACTGAACAGTATATCCCCATTGACTTTTAAGCCAGTGAGTCAGCAAACGCTGAATTGAAGGTTCGTCGTCAACAATAAATACAATTTTGTGGTTAGTTGTTTTCATATTAGACCTTTTTTGGTAATCTTACAATAAAAGTTGTGCCTTTATTAACTTCGCTTTTAACTCTAATTAAACCGTTATGCAAATCTATAATTTTTTTTGCCGCCGCCAAACCCAGCCCGGCGCCGGGGGCTTGCGCTCCGGGACGATTTACTTTGCTGAATTTCTCGAATAATTTCGGAATATCTTCTTTCGGAATACCCACGCCGGTATCTGAAATTATTATTTCAACATCTTTCAGAAAGTCGTTTACAAGAAGAGTTACCCTTCCGTCTTTATCGGTGAATTTGACCGCGTTAGACAAAATATGCCCCAGCGCGTTTGAGATTCTCTCTTTATCCGCATAGATTGGCACCATAGCTTCCGGAATTTCGGAAGTAAAAATAACTCCTTTACTTTCAGCGGCTTCCAAATTATTTTTCACTAAATCGCGGAGCAGATCCAATAAATTGAAATCGCTTTTTTCGAGCGCTTTCCCTTCTATATCCAGCTTAGAAAAATCTAGAATATCGTTTATCAGCTTTGCAAGCCTTCTGCCTTCGGTAAAAATAATCTCGTTGAACTCGTTAATCATATCTCTCGGCATTTCGGGATCGGATGAAATTGCTTCCGCAAACCCGACTATCGAAGCAAGCGGAGTTCGTAATTCGTGACTAACATTCGAGATGAAATCGTTCTTTAATTTATCAATTTCTTCGAGAACCGTAATCTGTTCTTTTGCTCTGTCCCTTTCAATAGAAACGAGCCGGTTTGCTTCAATCAATTTATTATTCAGCTCTTTTAATTTAAGCTCGTCCTTGCGCCTTTTTGTAAAATCCCTGCCGATTGCAAGCATACCTTCGACGCCGTTTTCACCCTTAACGGAACGCGCGACAATGTCGAATATCATTTCTTTGCCAAAATTGTCGAGCAGCCGCGCTTCAAATTTAACGGCTTCGGAAGTATTCAATATTTTTTGGAATGCAACTGCAACATCCGGTTTGCTCTCCTCTTTCACAAATTCCAGAAAATGTCTGCCCAACATTTCACTAAGTCCAAATCCCAGGGCTAAGGCTCCGTTATGGTTCACCATCAAAAAATTGCCGGCTTTATCGAGCGTAAAAATCAAATCATCGGCAGTTTCAATTAGAAGGCGAAATCTTTCTTCGGAAGATTTCAATTCATCCCGCAGATTTGATTCCGCCGTTAAGTCTATAATAGAACCGACTACTCTTACTATCTTTCCGTTTTTAATAATGGGAATTCCGCTGTGCCTTATAAAGCGGGGGCTGCCGAAGTTATCTGTAATTCTATACTCGATAGTGCACGAATTCCCTTCGGAAAGATTTTTGACAAATTTTCTGAATTTCGGGTAATCTTCCTTAAATATTCTCCTGAAAAGAGTGATTTTACTATCTCTGACAGATTCCGCGTCGTAACCGAAAAGTTTTTTCACACTGCTGCTGAGCAGATTAAATTCGAATTTATCCGGCGGAGTGGAATAAATAATAAGATCGACATTCTCGAGGGTCTCTTCTATTTCGGTTGTGTTGTTAGAGCCGGTATCGTTAAGTATGTCGGCTAACAGCGATATTAATTCCCGAACCGGTTCTTTCTTTTTTCGCGGATTAATAAGAAGCAAACTGCTTTTATCTATATTTGTCCGAATGGGAATTACTTTCACTTCGCATTTTAGAATGTCTGCCAGTTTCTCCTCCATCAGTTCAAAAGAACCGCCATCGGAAAAATAGCTCTCTATTTTACCTGCGAATTTACTTTTTTCAGCCGAGGAAGCAACAATCGGGTCGCCGCTTTTATAAGCGATTAAAATAACCTCTTCGGAATTCAAATAATCCGCAGCTAACTTCAATATTTTCATTAATCTTTCCAACATACGGAGTAAATAATAATTGAGATTGTAATTTAAACTATAATCTTACTAATATAAATACCCGCAGAAATAAAACAAAATTATTAAGTAATCGAAATAGATTTGATAAATTGATGACGGATTATTTCTCAATTAATTCTAAAGCTGCCGTTTCCTCTTTCGGTATGGAGATTGCTGATTATGCCCTTCATCTTCGCGATAAGGTGTGACGTTTCGCTTCCGGACTTTTCCGAGATACTTCCGCATAATTCGGTAAGACGTTTAATTAACTCATCCAATCCTTTATTTCCCTTGTATGCGGATTGTATGTGTTTTAACTGTGAGAGCATCTTTTTTACCGAATCGGAAATTTCGGAATGAATAGAGTTCACAGCGTCAATTATAACGTCAATTTCCTCAATGGATTTCAGCAGTTTGTTTGTTTCGGAAGTTTTCAACGCCGATTTTACGCGCATCAGCAGTTCCATATTGTTATACGGTTTTTTAACGTAATCGTAAGCGCCAACCTCAAAACCCTTCTGGACATATTCCGGAGAAGAGAGAGCGGTAACTAAAATTACGGGAATATTTCTTGTTTGTTCCTGAGTTGTCAATTTTTTGCAGACTTCAAATCCCGAAATTTCCGGCATCATAATATCGAGCAGAATTAAATCGGGATTTTCCTCAAGCGATATAGTAATTGCTTCGTCGCCCCTCAACGCTTCAACTACAACATAGCCGGCTTTCTGAAGCCGTAACCGCAGCATTTCTATGTTTGTGATTTGATCGTCCACCACCAATATTTTTTTCTGTCCGCTCATTTGCTGGACTCCCTTTTAATATTTATGCGCTACTTGATAGTAGTGGAAAAATAGCCGATAACATATAGAATTTACCATTATTTATGTAGATAATCAAGGCAAAAAATTGGAACTTTAATTTTGAAAATTACCTGCACATTATTTTGATTAAAGGAACCTTTGAATAACTGATCCCGATGACGAAGCCGGGAGAAGAATCTCAATGTTACTCAAAATCGAGATATTTCGTCCCGCAAAGCGG
>CAYNUJ010000082.1:1402-12911 GCA_964400095.1 uncultured Melioribacteraceae bacterium | reverse complement strand
CGCATACCGCTGCTGATAAACCGGTTCACAAATCGGATGGAGTGGAAAAATAATTTTTTAGCGAGACCCGACGGCACGGATTTATTCACGTCGAGTATTCCGTTATCAAGCATAAAATCGTGCAGCAGGTCGCCTTGATTTGTGACGTTAATTTTCGAGTATCCGGTTTTAATCAGATAATTCCGCATGGTTTTATTTGAAAACACCTGCAAGTGTCCCGTCGGCATAAAGTAAAACCAATCTTTCCCCCTTAACTTTCTTTCGGGGCAGTCGTAATTACCCGTCGTCATAAAAAGTAATCCTCCCGGTTTCAAGGCTTTATGTAATTTTTTTAAAGTGAACATCGGATCCGGAACATGCTCAATTACCTCTTTCATCACAATCACATCGTATTCGTTGTCTTTCAAATTGGCGTCGTCCACCGATTTATTTTGAACTTTAATATCTTTCGACTTCACAAAATCCGCGGCATATTTCGAAAACTCCAATCCTTCAACTTCAAAATTATTGCTCTTTGCTTTGCTCAGAAACAATCCCATTCCACTGCCGGCGTCCAATAATCTCGGCGATTCGGAACCGCAGCCGTTTTCTTTGAGCGCTTCTTTGATAACCGAAATATCCCAATCGTTAAGATCTATTTTTTGAAGCTGCGTGGCATATTCAGATTCATAATCAATGCTTTTATCGAAACCGGAGCCTCTGAAATAATCATCGTCGTATTGATTGAGAACGGCGTCCATATGCAGACGAGGATTCACATAGACAAACGAGCAGTTATTGCACTGCACATAATTGTACCCGTCAACAATGTATTTTACTTTGTAATTATCGCCGCCGCAGTAATTGCAGTTTACTTTTTCGAGTTTGTTCATCCGTGAATTCTAATTCCCTTGTTTTGCCGACAGCGCTTTGAACGCCAAAGCGTACATCTGAATTTGCTTAAGCATTGCCGAAAGTCCGTTTTTGCGCGTAGGAGACAAATGTGTATCAACGCCTATTTCTTTCAGAAATTCCGGCGGCGAGCTTAATATTTCTTCCGGCGTATGCCCCGAATATACGTTTACGAGCATTGCAATCAATCCTTTAACTATCATCGCGTCGCTGTCGGCGTATATAAATATTTTCCCGTCGTTAAACTCCGCGTGAATCCATACCTGCGACTGACAGCCGTCAATTTTATTTTTATCCAATCTAAATTCTTGCGGCAGGTCGGCAAGCTCTCTGCCCAATTTGATGATTTGGGTGTATCTTTCTTCCCAATCGTTCAAATCTTTGAACCGCTCGACAAGCTCATTCTGTTTTTCTTTAATTGTCATAACTGTGTTTAGATTATTTTATTCAAGGCTGAAATATAAAACAATCTTTAACAATCTTAACAATCAGTATTCTTATTCTTTTTCCGGTATTCAGATAGGAACGCAGATTTTCATGATAATCATGATTTGTTAAGATGATTTTCTAATCATAAATAATCATAATAATCAGCGTTCCCATTTTTCCCCAGGCAAAACAGTTTAAGCTATTTAATATCCCTTAATTTCAAAAACCTAAATTATTAAAGCTCACATTTTTAACATTAAGAGAAATTCCCTCAATTCTCTCTGATCTGAAATATTCAACATTATAATATTGCAGCGAAAAGTGGTCGGTAATGAATTTCAGTTCGGGATTTTCCACCGAAGAAAAAAGTAATTTGGCAAGTCCGTCCGTATGGAGAATTAACCCCCGCGTTCTGATATTACGATATCCTCTTCCGTCAATTCTGCCGTAGAGCAAAGTTGCCGTTTCCAAAAAATCGAACGCGCTCCCGCGATGAATAGCTACTTTACTATTGCCCTTTTGAGCTAAAAAGTTGTCCGTAAATGAAATGTCCCCCAATAAACCCTGATAGTTTGTGCCGCCGATTCCAGCGTTTCTTTCAATAAGAATATCGTCTAATTCTGTTATAATACTCAATTTGGCTATGTTAATAATATTTTCGCCGAGTTTCATATTCACGCCGAAGTCCAACGTGTACCCTAACCGCGCGGTGCGGGGAATAGGATCGGATTGAGCCGGATCGCCGTAATCAATTTTATCGCCGTAGTTAGTTAAGGAATAACCCAAAGTTAAATTAAGAAAGGGAATTAAAGAAGAATTAGCATTTAATGAATATTGATAATCTTTAATAAGCAGTTCGGAAATCGGCAGAGTAATCATCGCTCCGAAGTCGAATGCGCTTCCCGAAGCTGTTCCCCTTATACTTGAAATGCCGGGAGGAATACCGAGTTGAGAATAAAAAGTTTTGTATGAAATTCCGAAATTAAACTGCAAATAATAATCTACGCCGACACCGAAACTGAAATTGTCGAATTTATCGTAGCTTTCAATGGAATTATTGCCGCTAAAAAATCTGCCATAATTGAACCGGTTGTGAATGTATCCGAATCCAATCGAAATAGGTAAATTAATTTTAGTGTCGGCAAAATTATATCCGAGACTAAGCCCTAAAGTCCTAGTTGTATTACCGGGGAAAAACCAATTGGAATTTTCAGGCATAAAATAAATTCCGAGGTTAGACGTCTTGGAGAAATTTCCCAAATTAGCCGGATTAAAATAGAACCCGGCAGCGTCGTTATTCGCCATGGATGCTCCGGTGTTTCCCGCACCGATAAAAAGAGGAGATTGCTGTAAAGTTAGGAACGGCGCCGCAGCTTCGCCCTGCGCGTACACAGAACCGGCGCCCAAAAGAATAGTCAAAGCTAAATTTAATTTCATCATTAATTTCATTTTTATTCTCATATTATTTTATTAGTAAAGCTTTTTGTGTAATTGATTTATTCTTGAAGTTCAAAACTATAAGATATATCCCGCTGGCTTTGTCCTTCGCGTTAAAATCCGTTATATATTTTCCCGGGTTAAGTATGCTGTTAACAAGTTCGGCAATAAGCTCTCCGCTAAGAGTATAAATTTTCAAATTTACTTGTCCCGCAGAGGGAATTTCGAATTTAATTCGCGTTGAAGGATTGAACGGATTGGGATAAGCGTGAGACAGCTTGAATTTTTGGGGCAGGGAATTTGCGTCGGATTCGGAAAGAATAGTATAACAGTCGCTTTGCCGCTGTGAAACTAAAACTCCGCCGGATTGAGGATTACCGCCGTCGTTTATAATAAAATTTACCTCGCCGTAAAAAGTTGTGTCATCTAAAGCATTAGTCCCGTAAAAAAGAGCCGTATAACTGCCAAAAGATAAATCGGCAATCTGTAATTTCAAATCGAAGATACAATTACACAGAGCAACGTCTCCGGTTGTGTCGTTTTCCCAAACTGTTAAAATATTGTTCGAAAGAGTATAAGATAATTCGAATTTGCTCGCGCAGTTGCGGAATGTTCTATCGTGGGATAAAAAAACCGTATCTCCCCGAACTTCGGCGTATAAAGTATCGGAAGGAATATTTTGCCCCGATAAAACGTTTGAAAAAATAAGAACCGAAACAGCCGTTAAAAGTAAATTTCTTTTAACATGTTTCATCGTTTCCTCATTTTATTAACAATTAAACAGTTAAAGAAACCTTTGCGAAACTTCCTTTTGTCAGTTATTCAAAGGTTTCTTAAAATTTATATTTAAGATTTTCATTCGTTTAATTATTTCACTGAAAGAAACGTAAGTAATTTAATGCATATTTTCAAGGCAAAAATCGGGTATCAAATAATTGAGATCATCCTTTCAATCGGGAGAACCGCTTTCGCTGTTAAAGCAGCGTCAACCTTCACTTCGTATTGTTCGTATTTTAAAGCGTCTCTAAGCTTTTCAAGGTCAATCAATTTCATATATTCGCAAACGGATTTCTCGCTGGCGGGATAGAATTTTTTATCCGGATTCGCTTTTTTCATTCTGTGTAAAATTCCCACTTCAGTGGCAATCACAAATTCTTTATTCGGAGAATTTTTAACGTAATTTATCATTCCTTCGGTAGAAAATACGTGAATATTCCGCGAGCATTCGTCGAGCGATTTCAACATACAACTGGACGAACATCCGCATTCAGGGTGAACAAGAAATTCGGCGTTCGGGTGCAATCTGCGGCTTTCGTCAAAATTGACTTCGCCTATTTTTTCATGCACATGGCACGCGCCGTTCCAAAAATGCATTTTTCTCTCTGTCATCGCCTGAACATAAGCGCCGAGGAATTTATCGGGCAGAAACAATATTTCTTTATCATCCGGGATGGAATTAACAATCTGCAAAGCGTTGGAAGAAGTGCAGCAATAATCGGATTCGGCTTTAACTTCCGCGGTAGTATTAACGTAAGAAACCACCGCCGCGTTTGGATGCTTCTCTTTCCACGCGCGCAGTTGCTCAACGGTTATCGAGTCCGCCAAGGAACATCCGGCTTCGCGGTCGGGCAGGAGTATTTTCTTATCCGGAGAAATAATCGAAGCTGTTTCAGCCATAAAATGAACTCCGCAGAATACTATTATCTCCGCGTTTGTTTTTGCCGCCTGCCGGGATAACCCCAGAGAATCGCCGACAAAATCGGCTATGTCCTGCACTTCGGGAATTTGATAATTATGCGCGAGAATAACCGCGTTCTTTTCGTTTTTCAGTTGAATTATTTCTTCAATTAAATTTTGATTTTCCATTTCATTAACTCCGCTAAATTTTATTTATTTTCATACTTATATCCAGCGCTTTCGCCGAGTGCGTTAACGCTCCGACGGAAATAAAATCCACGCCGGTTTCGGCAATCTCTCTGATATTTTCAAGATCAACGTTTCCCGACGCTTCGGTTGCCGCTCTGCCGCCTATTATTTTCACAGCTTCAATCATTAATTCAATATTCATATTATCCAGCATTATAATATCCGCTCCGGCGGTTAACGCTTCTTCTACTTCAATTAAATTTGCAGTTTCAACTTCAACTTTATATTTATCGCCGTATTTATTCCTCACATTATCCACGGCGGTTTTAATCGAACCGGCGGCTTTAATGTGATTATCTTTAATCATAACCATATCGAACAACCCCGCACGGTGATTTTCGCCCCAGCCGGTTTTAACCGCGTATTTATCTAACGCTCTGAAGCCGGGAAGAGTTTTTCTCGTGTCGAGTAATTTCGCTTTCGTTCCTTCCAGCTTTTCAACAAAACGCCTCGCCGATGTTGCCACTCCGCTCATTCTCTGCAGAAAGTTGAGCGCAGTTCTTTCGCCGGTTAAAAGAACCCGGAAATCCCCTCTCAATTCCGCTATTAAATTTCCCGAAGCGAGCGTATCGCCTTCCCTTTTGTGAATTATCCAGGTAATTGATTCGTCTTTAATCGAATCGAACACCGCTTTTGCTATTCCGAGTCCGCATAGAACGCCGCCTGCTTTAGCGGTCAACAATGCCGCGGCTTTCGTATTCTCGGGCGCTATCGCTTCGGTTGTAATATCCCCGGAGCCAATATCTTCCTTTAACGCGAGTTCAATTAAAGGTCTCGCCGAGTTGAGCAATATTTTCCCCTTTTCCATTTAATTCCTCAAATTTTATTGTGTCGTTTAAAAATGTAAAATGCCCCAAAAATTTATCGTCGGAATTCGGATAATCCTCGCGCTGATGCCCGCCGCGGCTTTCGGTTCTTTTATACGCCGCGGAAAGAATCATCGCGCACAAATTTAATAATCCTTTCGATACAATATGATAATACTCGCCGCCGCGATATTCAGGCGAAGTCTCCGCATTCTCCAAGAGATTTTTTATTTCGTCCAACGCATCTTTAAGCAATTCAGGGGTGCGGACAATTCCCGCCGAGACATTCATTATGCACGAAATCCCATTCTGCAGCGCGCCGTAAGTTTCAATTTTACTTTCGTCTATTGTCAATTCGTCGAGTCCGGAATAATCCGCCGGTAATTGCCGGTCGATATTTTCCGCTGCGGCTTTCACCGCTCTCTTGGCGAAGACCAGACACTCCAAAAGCGAATTGCTCGCCAAGCGGTTTGCTCCATGAACTCCCGTCGAGGAGCATTCTCCGCATGCATAAAGATTACTTAAATTTGTTCTTCCGAACACGTCGGTTTTTATTCCGCCCATTGCGTAATGCGCCGCGGGAGCTACCGGAATTAAATCGCGCGTCATATCCAATCCGAATTCGCTCAGCATCCGGTAAATATTGAAAAATCTATCCTTAATTTTCCCGGCGTCGAGATGCCTTAAATCTAAATAAACACAAGGGGAATCCGTTCGTTTAAGTTCGCCGGATATCGCTTTGGATACCACATCCCGGGGAGCTAATTCCAATAATTCATGGTATCCGCTCATAAATCTCTCGCCGTTTGAATTTAAAAGGTACGCTCCCTCTCCTCTAACCGCTTCGCTTACGAGGAATGTCTTTTCCGAAGCTGAATAAAATGAAGTCGGGTGAAATTGAACAAATTCCATATCTCTTATTTCCGCGCCAGTGTTCCGGGCGAGCCAAACGCCCTCTCCGACTGAGGAATCCGGATTTGTACTTCGGGAATATATTCTGCTGTAACCGCCGGAAGCGAGAATTGTGCTTTTTGCGCGGACTGTTACGGAAGTCCGGGTTTTGAAATTAATCGCTTGAACTCCTTCAACGCTTGTGCCGTTGGAAATTAATTTTACCGCCTGCGTGTTGAACCGAAAATCGACATTCGGAATTTCGCTTATAATATCCACAAGAAATTTCACAACCTGCTGACCGGTTGCGGATCCGGAAGCGTGAATAACTCTTCTTCTCGAATGTCCTCCTTCCAACCCGAATAAAATTTCCGATCCTCTTTTGTCAAATTCCATTCCGATGCCGATAAGTTCGTTTACCGTCTGTTTGCCTTCGCTCACTAAAATTTTTACCGCGTCGGGGCTACAGAGTCCGCGCCCGGCGGTGATTGTATCCTTATAATGAAGTTCGGGAGAATCATGCCGGGAAAGAGCGACCGCTATGCCGCCTTGCGCATACCATGAACTGCTTTCTTTGTAATCCGATTTAGTAATTACAGTTACTCTGCCGTATTTAGAAGCGTTATAAGCCGCAAAAAGCCCCGCCAATCCGCTTCCGATAATTAGAAAATCCGTTTTTATTTGATCGTCATTCATCTTACCGCCTTAAGACTTTTTTCTATTTACAACCGCCGCTATTCATTTCCATTATTTAATTTGTACGCTTCGCTTAAACCTTCGAGAACCAGAGTCTTTCTCGTAACTTCAAAAATTCCGGCGTTATCAAATAAACTGGAGAACCCGCCGGTGGCTATAATTACGGGCTTTTCCCCTTGGAACGCTTCCACCGTTACTCTGTTTGTAATTTCATTCACTATCCCGATTTGTCCGAAATACAATCCCGATTGAATACTCTCCACCGTGGAACGCCCGACAACTTGGTCAATTGCCTTAATCTCAACCCGTGGAAGCTGCGCCGTTTGATTTTCCAGCGTTTCCATCGAAATTCTAATTCCCGGGATAATTATTCCTCCGAGATATTCGCGCTCTTTGCTTATTACGCAAAAAGTTGTGGCTGTGCCGAAATCGACAATTATTATATTTTTATCCGGAAATAATTTTATCGCCGCAATTGCGTTGGCTATTCTGTCCGAACCTACTTCCACCGGATTACGGTATTTTATTTTGAGTCCCGTTTTTACTCCGGGCTTAAGTATAAACGGTTCAAGCCCGAAATATTTCAAGCATCCGTTGCGCATGGAGTGGATTTTATCCGGTACGACGGAACAGAAAGAAATAGCCTCAATTTTTTCGGGTTCAATATTATTTTCACGCAGAACGCCTTTTAGAAAAAGTCCGATTTCATCCGACGAAAATTGATGCCGGGCGGATTTTCTGAATTGGAAAGATAGATTGTCTCCGTCGAAAACTCCGCCGTATATTTGAGTGTTGCCCGCGTCCATTGTAAGTATCATAATTCCTCCGAATCAAATAATTGATTTAATTTTTCGGCAAGCGCTTCGGGAGATACCGCAAAATATTTTCCGCCGTGTTTTGTGTGTATTTCAAAATTAGTCTGTCGGTTGCCCGGACGATTATTGAGGGAATTGAAAACGACAGCATCGGACTTTGCTCTGTCGAACAGTTTTTTGATTTCCATCTCCGCTCTACCGCTTTCGTCGAATTCCAAAAGTTTGAATGAAACAAGTTTCACATTTTTATTAAGCGAACGCTCTTTTATGGAATCGACGATTTTTTCATTTTTTGCAAATTTAATCTGAATATCATCCGATTCCGATTTTAATTTATTATCGAGCGGCAGATCGAATATATTCCCCCCGACAATTATCTGCGCCGGTTTATAATCGCTTACAGCCGCAAGGTGAATTACGGCGTCGTATTCATTCTCGGACAATTCTTTAATCAGTAAATTTTTTAATTCCTCAAATTCCGCATATTCTTTCACGTTCAGAGGCATCTCAGGTTTGGCGGCTCCGGATGAAATTAAAACAGTCGGTTCGCAGCCCAATAAAAAGAATTTATCAGCCAATGCCGCGCCGGTTTTTCCGGTTGACATATTGGCGATAAATCGCACTCCGTCTATATTTTCCTTTGTGCCTCCGCTTGTAATTAGGATTTTCTTTTTCATTCCGCCGGAATAGAGCGCTCTTAAAATGTAGTTGTAAATTTTATCCGGATCGAGAAGTTTCCCTTTTCCTTCGTCGCCGCAGGCAAGGTAACCTTCGTCGGCGGGTAGAATTTCCATTCCCCATGCTTCGAGTTTAGCCAAACTCTCTTGTGTGGCGGGATGCGAAAACATATTTACATTCATTGCCGGGGCAATAAGATACGGCTTAGAACAATCCCGCGCGAGGAATAAAGATGTGATAAGATTATCCGCAATGCCCGCGGCAAATTTGTTAATTGTATTTGCCGAAGCCGGAACGGTAATTATTAAATCAGCCCATTTCGCTAAATTTATATGACTCATCATTTTGCCATCCTCAAACGAGTCGGTGTAAACCGCGTTTCCGCTTAATCCTTCCAAAGCGGCTTTGCCTATAAACTTAAGCGCGGACTGCGAAGCCGCGACTCTAACTTCAAATCCGTTCTGCTTCAGCTTCGATATTAAATAAGCCGATTTATAAGCCGCTATCGAACCGGTTATCTGCATTAATATTTTATTTTTCAACATTATCAATCAACCTCACATTATTTAAATAAGCCGCGCCGAATCTCCGATTATTAATCGTTTCAACGTAATCCGTTTTGAAACCGAGGCGGTTTAATTCGCTTACGGCGTCGGCGTCGGTTAAATTACTATTTAATATTTCATTTAATTTCGGGGCGAGTTTTTTCCCGTTTCCGTTCAGCCGGATATTTCTCGAGCTTATAGCGAGTCCGTTTTTTTCGCGGACTACAGGACACGGAATTATTTCAACATCCATAAAGAACGCCTCGGTCATTCCTTTTATCAGTTGAAACTGCTGGAAATCCTTCTCGCCGAAGTATGCTCTGTCCGGTTTTACTATGTTGAACAGCTTCATTACTACAGTCAATACTCCGGTAAAATGACCGGGTCGATGCGCCCCGCAAAGCTTTTTGCTTAAATCCGTTTCGTTAATTCGATATTTAAAATCATCCGGATAAATATAGTCATAATCGGGATTGAATAAGTAATCAACGCCGAGTTTGCTCAGAAGAGATTTGTCCCGTTCCAATAAATCGGGATATTTTTTGAGGTCTTCTTTGCTGTCGAACTGCGTCGGATTGACGAAAATGCTTACAACGGTAATATCGTTTTCGGCGATAGATTTTCTTATCAAGGAAAAATGCCCTTCGTGCAGCGCTCCCATCGTGGGAACGAACCCGGTAGATTTACCGGTCAGAGATTTCCTTTCATTTATCCAATAATTTTTATCTTTGAAAACCTTCATCAGTAACTCTCCATTTTCGAAGGGAAATTCTGCTTTTTAACGTCCGCGCTGTATTCGTTTATCGCCTCCTTAATCAACCGGAATCCGTCGAGATATTTCCTCAGGAATTTCGGATTGAACGCTTTTGACGCTCCGAGCAAATCCTGAAGCACTAAAATTTGTCCGGACGTAAATTTACCCGCTCCGATGCCGATTGTAGGTATCTCAATGGATTCGGTAATTTCCCTCGCTAATTCGGAAGGAACCATTTCCAAAACAATTGCAAAGCAGCCCGCGGCGGATAAAGCTTTCGCGTCGCTAATTATTCTACGCGCCGCTTCTTCTTCTTTTCCTTGTAATTTAAAGCCTCCGAATTGATGCACCGACTGCGGAGTCAATCCCACATGCCCCATAACCGGAATTCCGCTGTTAACGAGGTATTCTATGTCGTAAATCGAATCGCCCGCGCCTTCGATTTTTACCGCCTGCGCTCCGGCTTTGAATAATTTATCCACAGAGTCAATCAAATATTCCCTGCTCTTTTTGTGAGCTAAAAACGGCATATCCGAAATTAATAATTTATCCGTCAATCCTCTGCTTACAGCCTGAGTGTGACTGGCAATCATATCGACGTCGGCGTTTACGGTTGTCGGATATCCGTGCATCACCATTGCCGCGCTGTCGCCTACCAATACCGCGTCCGCTTCGCTTTCGTTAATTATGCACGCCGACCAATAATCGTAGCAAGTAACCATGCTGATTTTTTGTTCGAGCGCGTTATA
The DNA here is from genome assembly GCA_964400095.1 of uncultured Melioribacteraceae bacterium. Classification (GTDB taxonomy): domain Bacteria; phylum Bacteroidota; class Ignavibacteria; order Ignavibacteriales; family Melioribacteraceae; genus CAYNUJ01. The sequence goes on along the minus strand of CAYNUJ010000082.1, from coordinate 2,294 downwards.
TTTCTTGAAATCTTTTACTGTTTTCATTTTGCTTCCCTCTCGGAAAAGTATAATTCATAAAACGAATCGTATAATCCCGCCAATTCGTTATTTTTGAGAACCTCTCTGTGTAAATCAATTGTCGAAAAATCGCGGCGGGAAAACGGTCCTGTTAAACTTTCGTTATCCGATATAAAATTATTTAGAGTTTGAGTTAAATAAGAATAGAACGCTTCGGCTGGCAAACCCAATTTATTCTGGAATTCTTCCGTAGTTTTTTTCCAAATAATCGCCGGGAAATTACCCGCCATCGAGCAGAGAGCGTGATAATAAACTTTCCGTTCCGCCGGAATTTGATAATTGGGATTAGGTAATTCGGGAAAAAGCTCGCTGAATTTTTTCTTTCCTTCAACCGTAATAAACGGGATTAATTTATAAAATTCCTCGGAATATAATTGCCGCGAAAAAGTCATTAAAGGATGAGCCGACTCGCTCTTCTGTATTTCCAATGCGCCGGAAAAATGAATTATAGTTTGACCGCTTGAAATAAGAGAATTAATATAAGCGCTCAGACCGGCAAGAGCGTTATCGGAAACCGCAAGAAGAATTTTACCGCATTTATGCAATTCACTCTCAAGCGGAATACCGAATGTTCTTTGCCAACGCAGGTAATTTATATTCAGCAAATCGAAATACGCGCTTAAGTGTTTCGCGAGTCTTCCGCCGCCTATAATTAAATATCGTTTTTTTTCATCCATTTCAGGTACTCGTCTTTAATTGATCAAGTCCTTAGATTTTATTCGAATGTTCATTTTGTAGCCGTCTTAAAAGATCGGCTCATTTTACACCTCAAATATACATAAAAATCCATAACGGAGAAATAGTTTTATACGTAATACAATTTTTGTATTTT
>CAYNUJ010000082.1:0-1302 GCA_964400095.1 uncultured Melioribacteraceae bacterium | reverse complement strand
ATGAAAAATACATTCTACAACGACTTCGATTTCGAGCGGCTCAAAGAGAGTCCGCGTTACGACGATTTCCGTACACCGTTTCAAATTGACCGCGACAGAATAATTCACTCGTCGGAATTCCGCAGACTGCAGGGCAAAACTCAGGTATTTATCCCCGGCGAATTCGATTTCTACCGTACTCGGCTGACGCATTCAATTGAAGTTGCGCAAATCGGCAGAAGCATCTGCAATTATCTGAATCACGCGGAGAAGGACTTTTTCGGCGGCGATTATTTTATAGACACAGATTTAGTGGAGTCAACATGCTTAGCCCACGATTTGGGGCACCCGCCGTTCGGTCATGCCGGAGAGCGTACGCTGAACAGATTAATGAAAGATTCCGGCGGATTCGAAGGGAATGCTCAGACGCTGCGGCAGATAACGGAAATTTTTTACACTGCCGATAAAAGGCGAAGGGGAATGAATTCCACGCGGGCGTTCCTCGACGGCATATTAAAGTACAAGGCTTTAAATTCCGACTTTGAAAATCCGGTTCGTCATTTTCTTTACGACGAGCAGAAAAAGTTTGTCGATTTTGTCTTTGGCGGCAAGGAAAATAATTTCCACTCGAATAAAGAAATAAATAAATTTCGCAGCATCGAATGTCAAATAATGGATTGGGCAGACGATACGGCGTATGCTGTCGCCGATATTGTCGATAGCATTTACGCGGGCTTTATGACAATCGCGAGAATTTCCCGCTGGCTGGAAGAAAACGAAAGCGGATTGACAAAGAATCAAATTCACTATCTCGAAGAAATTATGGAGTGGGTGCGTTCGGGAGATTTTAAGAGAAAATTCGGCGCGCAAATCGGCGATTTTGTTCAGTCGTGCTCCATAAAAGAACGCTCGAATTTTATGAGCGGTTTAACCAACCGATACAAATATGATTTGACAATTGACAAAGACTGCTTCGAAAAAGCGGAAGTTTATAAACAGATTTCGGTGGAGCTTGTTTTTCAGTCTGCGCAGCTTCATCAGATGGAATTTAAAGGCAACGCAATGCTGACCAAAATATTCGACGCGTTGAAAGCCAATTATGTGGATGAATTACGCGGAGTAAAATTGCTGCCCGATTTTTCCGATTATATCATCCGCAGCGAAAAGAACGGAGCCAAACGCGCACGTCTGGTTTGCGATTACATCGCCGGAATGACCGACGCCTTCGCCCTACGAACATATAAACGTCTCTTCGACCCCGAGTTCGGTTCTATTGTGGATTTAACTTAATTCTCGATCGTAATCGCAAATAAAACGTTTTTT
>CAYNUJ010000081.1:0-12914 GCA_964400095.1 uncultured Melioribacteraceae bacterium | reverse complement strand
TTTTGTCTTAAAATATTCTTCATTTTTCCGTAATTTTGGAACTTATATTTGGAGAAAGAATGAAAAGAACCATCATATATGTTTTTTTACTGACTGCAGTCTCTTTATTTGCTCAAACAAAAATCACTCCGAGTGAATATAAAAACTCGTTCGATAGTTTAACGGCTAAAAAAGCAAAGCTGCTCTCGGCAAAACTTATCTTTAAAAATAAAATAGACAGTCTCAATAAGTTAAACGCGGAATTGGACAAAAAACTCGAAGACTGTCTTCCGTCGTATTTTGTTAAAAAATACGGAAGGGACATCGGCGGAAGGATTGCTTTGGGCAGAGTATGGAAAGGAATGACAGAGGGAATGCTGCGGGATAGTTACGGCAAACCGGATAAAGTTAAACGCAACAAAGAAAAGTGGGGTACATTCGCACAATATTACTACGGTGAAATAGTTTTCTTTTTCCGCGACGGAAAACTTATGGAATGGGAAGAAAACAAATAATTTTTTTTAATCACTCTGGCATACTATGAAAATCAAAAAGACTCTTTATTTTTCGATAATTGTATCTCTATTATTAACCGTCGTCTCATGCGAGCAGAAACCGAAAGTGAAACTGGTTCTGCAAATTACGGTTGATCAATTACGCGGCGACATTATAAACAAATATAAAAGTAATTTCACAAAAGACGGATTTTACTATCTGATTGACAACGGATTAAACTTTACCAACGCTCATTATATTCATTCTATGACAAAAACGGCTCCCGGACACTCCACTTTATCCACCGGTTCAACGCCTTCGAAGCACGGCATAGTAAACAACGATTGGTACGATAGAAGCGGAGGCGTTTCAGTTTATAGTTGTGAAGATCGAAATTACAAAATTCTCGGCGACGAAAACGATAATCTCGGAAGATCGCCCGTAAAGCTGCTCGCCCCAACGTTGAGCGACAAAATAGCCGAAGCTAACGCCGAATCGAAAGTGTTCGGTATTTCGGTAAAAGACCGCGGAGCTATTTTAATGGCGGGACATGAAGGCAAAGCGTTTTGGTATTCAAAAAGAACCGGCGGCTTTGTTACGAGCCAATATTATTATGATAATTATCCGGCATGGGTGAACGATTTTTCGGAAAGAAATCTTACCGATGATTATTATAAAAAAGGCTGGCAATTAATTTACACGAGAGATAAATATCAATTTGCCGATAAGGATGAAAATAATTACGAAAAAACTCTTCCCGAACTCGGTTATACTTTCCCGCATCTTTACGATAATATAACGAAAGAGAAATTTCACTCGTTACTTCCTTATTCTCCTTGGGGAGACCGTTATACATACGAATTCGCGAAGGCGTTAATAACTAACGAGAATCTCGGTTCCGATGAAAATGTGGATTACCTTTCGATAAGTTTTTCGTGCACGGATTATATAGGACATTTGTTCGGACCGAATACATTAGAATACGAAGACCAAATACTGAATCTCGATAAGACTCTTTCCGATTTATTTCATTTTATCGATAAGAAAATAGGCTTGGAAAACGCGCTGATTGTGTTGTCCGCTGATCACGGTGTCTGTGATACGCCGGAATACTTGACAGAGCAGGGAATTAAAAGCGGAGTACTTTCGACCAAGGAGATTGTGGCGGCGTTAAATAATTACGGCAGGAAGGATTTGAAATTAGATTTTGACGTTGTTAAACGCACAGTGACGCCATACGTTTATTTGGACGAGGCGAATATTCAAAGAGTCGGGTTGGATTTATGCGAAACGGAAAAAGTATTAAGCGGCGTTGCGGAAAAGTTCGAAGGCGTTTACAAAACTTACACATCATGCATGATTGAAAACGATAATATGCCCGATGACGAAATATCAAAGATGGTCAAAAACGCTTTCTACAAACCGAGGTCGGGCAATTTGTATATTATTAACAAGCCGAATTGGTATTTAGCTTGGGATTCTAAAACGAGAAGAAACGCAGCCACGCACGGCTCTCCCTGGAGTTATGATACTTTTGTTCCATTAATTTTCGCCGGTCCCGGTATTGAACATAGAACAACGGATGAAAAAGCCGGTCCGCATGATATTGCGGCTTCGATTGCCGAATATTTGAATATAACCGTTCCCGAAAAAAGCGTTGGAAGGTCTTTATTAAACAAGGGGAGATAAATTTTACCTCCCCTTTTTGAAATTAAAATTTAGTGTCTTTTTTGCTGATAATTGCATTCTTACTCGTTGATTTTTTCTCGACAAACTTTATGCCTATCTCTTCGAGTTCTTTTAATACCTTAGTATAAATAACGTGATTAGTAGGTATCTGAGTTCCGGAAACAGGGAGATTATCCGTCAGCAGCAGCTTTGCGGCAACGGCGGCTGGAAGTCCAACGGTTTGGGCAATTGCCGTGTGTCCGTTGGGTTCTCCGTATCTGATCAGCGTGGATTTAATTTTCTGTTCGCCTCCGTTTTCCGGGAATTCGGCTACAATTTCATGAGCGAGTATTACCATATCCCGCGCGCCCTCCGGCAGAGGCATTTTCGATTTCAGAAGTTTAACCATTACATCGGCGGGCGTTTTAACTTTCCCTTTTATTTTATCGGTCGAAAATAATCCTAACCAGCGAAGTTTATCCATTATTCCGCCGGTGGGATTAATATTCAAAAAGTTCGCGATTCTCTGTTCTATTTTAGGTCCGGAAACATTTAAAGGTAAAAACATCTCGATAAATTCGGCGTAAGTTTTTTTATGCAGATCGGGAACGATTATATTTTCATTCGGAAGACCGAGCTTTACAATTTGGTTCCAAGTCTCGCTCCAGCCGGGATACCGAAGCGTTCCGCGGATCATAGTTTCAACTTCGGGAAGATCGAATATCTTTTTGTAAACGAGAGAATCTCTGTTCGGATAAGCTTCGAGAATTCCAACATTTTCAACGTCAACCTGCCACGTTCTCTTAAAAATTTCATAATGCGGAAGAATTTTAATTTTCCCGTCTTCCATATACTGCGCACCGGTTTCCCCCGCCATAACAACATTCCTGGCGTTCCAGGTAATGCTGTAATTCAGCGGATTACTGCTTACCTCCGGCGCCGGAAGTCCGCTGCCGTATGAGATAAAACTTCTGATCTTTCCGCCTCTGCTTTTAACTTTGTTTATTACTTTCATAGCGGACATATGATCGATGCCGGGGTCCAGCCCCATCTCATTAAGAATTAGAACGCCTTTGCGCACAGCGTCTTTGTTCAGATCCGGAATTCTAATATCCTCGTAAGAAGCTGAAATCATATGCTTTCCGAAATTCAAACAATCGAGAGCGATTAAGTATTGAAACTTAGGCGCGAGAAAATTTACAACTACGTCGGCATTTTGAATTTGTGTGTGACGCATAGCTTCGTCGTTTACGTCGAACTCAACCGCGAAACCATTGGGGTGACCGTTAACCCGCTTTTTAGCTAACTCCACGTTCATATCGCAAATAGTTACGAACCAGCCGAATTTGCCGGAATTTTCCAGCAAATATTTTATTAAATAGGGGGAGCTTTGACCGGCTCCCAAAACCAAAACTTTTTTCATTTATTACTCCGGTGTAATATTTAATGAATTAATATTAATTCCCCATTCTAAAAATTTTAGATCAAATGCTTTAAAAGATATTCATAATTATTCGTAAGTTTCCCATTGTGAGTTATTACCGCTCTTTTTATTTCTTCGGGAAGAATCAGCGATTCAAAATCGAGAGTAAAATCCGCGGACGCAAGACTTGGAACAAAGGGTAGAAGAACCGACCCGAAAGAAGCGGTAGCCTCGCGCGGCAATTCGGTTGGCAGCTTGTCAACGGCTAATATTACCGGACCTTTCCCTTCCCACCCGTCGTTGATCTCTCCCGTTTCCGGGTCGAATACATAACACGGGTTATCGTACCTTGTCGATTTCAGAGTAAGTTCAATAGAACCGCGTATATCGCAGGTGATATCCCCTATAACGCGAAGAGGAATTGAACCTCCGGATGAAAAACTTTTGCGTATGAAATCGACAGTAACTAATCTATCGTATTCCGGCGACCAATAAATTCCGTTTATCAGCATGGCGATGTAGGGCAGATAATCTTCAAAATTCGATTTGTATAATTCCGGATGTTTTTGGAAATGCGCCCTCTCGTATTCCCCGCCGTCGGTTCTTTGGTAGATATCGGATGAGTAAAACTCTACGGAATAAAGAACTTTATTGGAATAACCGCCCGATTTGACCAGCGTTTTAACCTCCGAAGGAGAAATTTTCCGCACCGGAAGAAGATCGTAAATTATTTGAGCGCCTTTCGATACGTTTCCCCTTCCGGTAAATGCCGTGATAAGCGGAGTTAAATTTTCCGGCAGTCCCTTATCCTTAATCTCGTTCCCGACCTCGGCAATGGAGGCTTCGGCTTCCTCGAGAGAAGAATAATCAACAGCCTGTTTTATTTTTTCTAACGGCGTCGAAAATCCCTCATACTTGAGTCTCCGGCCTAAAATCCAGAGAGAATCTATCATTCCGGCGTAACCGGCAAAGTGTCCGAAATATATTATTCTTTTCCCTTTTTCGTTAACTACCGGTTCGTAGTCAATCAGTGTGATTTTTTTATCCAATATTTGCTTGAGGAGGGGCATATTATATTCCTGCCCTTTTATTGTGTGGGAAAAAAACATGAAGGTTTTCTCTTCAATTAAATCGTCGAACGGAACTTCTTTAACGCCGAAAACAATGTTGCACTCCGAGAGGTTTTCCTTTAATACCGCTCCCGCGTTTGAGTATTCCTCATCTGTGAATTTCCTTTGTCCGGCGGGCTGAACAATCACTTTTATATTAAACTTATCGACTAATTCATGTACTTGGTCGGGAGACAATGGCGCCCTTCTTTCCAAATCGTCTTTTGTCTCTCTCCTAATTCCAATCACATTCTTCATTGACACCGTTGGCTTAATCAGTAAATTCAGAAATTGCAAGTTAAAACTTATGAGAAATTGCGCTTACAATCAATTTTTAAGAAGGAATAATCGGTCATTTTTCGCGTTTTTTCCGGTACAATTTTAAAATCGGGAGCAAAATATTCGCGAAGGAAATCAACAAAAGAAGCCTTGCTTTCTTTTGTCATATTGATTTTGCTTAAAAGATTCTTCGTCCCCGAAAACGGGACTCAGAATGACAACATTCCTCTGACTTTTGAAACGATTCAAAGAAACCAAATATACACTTTAAAAAATCATCATCCCGTCATTCTGAATTTATAGTATCCGTTTTAAGGATACTACTAAGTGAAGAATCTCTTCCGCCTTTCACTTAATAGATTCTTCTCCCGGCTTCGTCGTCGGGATCAGATATTCAAAGGTTTCTAATAATTAATTATTTTTTGTTAATTTTAACATTGCATAATATTAAGAACGGAACCGCAATTGAAGAACACAAACAAGAAAGCCTTTCATCCGAAAAATATTTTTTCTTACCGAAGCAACATTTTCCTTCTTTGTTCATCTATTAAGCTGAACCAATAATGCAGAATTATAACCAAAATATTATCCTGTTCATGAAGCACTATAATAAATATAAGCTGAATGTCTATAACTACTGTTTAAAGATGCTCGGCGATAAAGAAAAAACAAACGACGTAACGCAGAATGTTTTTATGAAATTTTTTGAAAATATCCCGCGCATTCGAGACAGAGAAAAAATGGCGGTCTGGCTTTTTACAACTGCGCGGAATGAAATTTACGGTTCTTACCGCGAAAAGAAAAAACCGGTAAATTATTACGGCAATGAATTCCCGGAGGAAGCGGATAACTCCGTTGGCGGCAATCCCGTTGAGGAGTTTGAGTTGAAAGAATTTAAAAAGTTGGTTTTATCCGAACTGAAGAACTATTCGGAGGAAAACAGGGAGACTTTTTATCTGCGGGAATTCGGCGGACTTACTTATAAAGAGATTTCCGATGTTATGAATGTGGATGTAAATTTGGTGAAAAGCCGTTTATACAAAACCCGGCAGAAATTAATAGAAAAACTATCGCAATTGATTTGAGGCTGATATGCAAAAAGATAAGCTGAACGAAATGATAAATCTTTATTTCGACGATAAACTGAGCAAAGGCGAAGAAGCGCTTCTCTTTACTCAATTAGCCGGCTATGAAGAAATGAGACAGGTGTTTAAAGAACATAATGCGCTCCGCGCTATAGCGGAAAGCGGTATGGAAAAATTTCCCGACGAGCTGGATCAGCGAATATTGGATAATGTTTTGGCGGAATATAATGCCCGCAGTAAGGAACCCTCCGCGGGCGCTCTTTCTGTTTATTCGAGAACCGCGGTATATATTTTTACTCTCGTTCTATTGGTTCTTTCAATATTTCTTTACGGCAATACGCGCCGGAGTCAGGAACAGCTCGAAACCGCCATTCAGCAGATAAAACAGCAGAATAAAATGATAGAACTTCTATTCACCGGCTTACCGGAAACAACCATAGAAGGCAAAATAGATAATCAAATTTTAATAAAAGCAAATTTGTGAGGTTTTGAATGAAAAAGTCAACAGTAATTTTATTCTCGATATTATTTATACTTGCTTCGTGCAAAGAGAAAAATAAAATTGAAATTATCCCGGACTACGATTCAAAGTATATTTCGGAAAAACAGCTTGATGTGGAACCGGAATTAATTGGAGATAACAAAGAAGTATTGAATCATCTTCTCGATATAGTCGGGGAAAATTTTGAAGCTAAAGAAAAAGAGATATATTATTTCTTCAACACTAAACTTTATATCGGCAAAAAAGGAGTGATTGACAAAATTCAATATAAGAGAAAATCAAACAATCGAAAATTTAGAGAAGGCGTTGTCAATCCTAATCTCGATAATTTGTATGCAAAACTTACGGAGTATTTTGAAACATTGAAATTCGCCCCGGGCGAAAAGGACGGCATTGCCGTTGACTGCCGAAAAGAGTGGGAAAGTTCTTTTAAAGTCGATAAGAATAATAAGGCTGATGTATTCCTAAATCTTAATTTTGATTTTGGTAATTTTTTCAAATCAAGACCAATTAATAAAGATGATTATTTCGTAGCGGTTGAGGATATGCCTTCTCCAATCGGAGGGGTTGCCGGTATTCAGGAAAAAATAAAATATCCTGAAATAGCCAAAAGAGCCGGAATAGAAGGGAGAGTGTTTGTGCGGGCATACATAAACGAAGAGGGAAGCGTTGATTACGCGGAAATACTAAAAGGAATCGGCGGAGGCTGCGACGAAACTGCGTTAAAAGCCGTTAGGGACACAAAATTTATTCCCGGTAAGCAGAGAGGCGTTCCCCAAAAAGTGCAGGTTGTTGTGCCGATACTATTTAAATTGTCGGACTCTTCGGGCGATAAGGAGAGTAAACTTAACAAAAAGAAAAAGGGTAATGTGGTTGGAGTTAGATTAAAAAAATATGAGAAGTCCGGACTTAACGGCAAGTCGATATTAAAAGGAAAAGTTATTTCGGCTGAAACAGATATGCCTATTGCCGGAGCCGGTATAGTAATTGGAGGAACAGGAAAAGGATGCACGACCGATAAAGAGGGGAATTTTATCTGCAAGAATATTGAACCCGGCTCTTACCCGATAACCGTATCTCATCCGGAATATGGCAGAATAAATGTACCATGGCTGAAAATAAACGGCGAAGAGAAATATATCGATCTTGAATCTGACAAAGTAACTTATATTGAAGTGAAATTAGTTAAAACTAAAAACAAGCAATGACGGCTATTTTGCAGGGACGGCGCTGTTTGCAAATAATGCGTGAAGCGATAAACGGAAAAATAAAATGCGGAGCAAGTCCGCATTATATTTAGGTGTTATTATAAAATATTTGCGGTTTAATATAGAAATAACGGTATGCAAAAACAAAAAATATAGCGGAATTAATAGTTGAAGATACTATAAATTCGGTGAAATAAAATCACTGTTTTCCGCACAGAACAGCGGCGATAATCAGCTTTGTATTGTACGGAGACTTTCAGCGGCGGCTATCTAAACTGTTATAACCTCCCCGGGAAGCAGACCTGTGTGTTCGCCTTTGTTGACGACAATATTTCCGTTTACAAGCACATACTCAATCCCTTTTGGATATTGAGCGGAATTTGTAAACGTTGCTTCATCCTTAATTGTATTATAATTGAAAACGGTTATATCCGCTTTCTTTCCTTCGGCAATTCTGCCGCGGTCTTTTATGCCTATTTTATCCGCGGGCATCGACGTCATCTTTTTTATCATTTCTTCGAGCGGGCAGATATTTCTTTCTTTAACATATTTCGCAATCGCTCTTGGGAAAGTTCCGTACGCGCGCGGATGCGCAATGCTTTTATTCATGGGCGGATGAGGAGCGTGCGCTGTTGCGTCGGAAGCGATCATAACTCTTGGGTGACTCAATATTTTTTCGGTTGAAGATTCTTTCATTCCGTAGCCTATCATACCCACTCTCGCGTTGGATTCAATCAATAATTCCACCGCCGCGTCGAAAGGTTCCGAGCCTAATTTCTCAGCTATTTTTTCAACGGAGAGTCCCTTCGCAAATTGAAGTTTTTCCGCGGATAAGCTCGTTACAACAACGCCGTTCCAGCCTCCGTCGAGGTTTGAAGCTTTCTTTTCCGAATAGTCTTTTATTCGTTTATAGAAGGACTTATCTCTCAGACGCCTAATAAACTCTTTATTACCGCCGTCCCTCGCCCAAAGCGGAAATAGGTTTGCCAAGCCTGTTTGGTAAGCAACGTAAGTATAACGGTCGGCGTGAACTTCCAATCCCTCGGAAACCGCTTTGTCCAATTGCTCCAAAAGCGCTTCGGCTTTATGCCAATTCGATTTCCCCGAAGCTTTTAAGTGAGATATCTCTAACCTTGCGCCCGATTTCCTTGCGATTTTTATCGCTTCGGCTACGGCTTCCTCAACTCTATTGTCTTCGTTTCTCATGTGGGTCGCGTAAATTTTCGAAATTCCTTTCGGCATTGATTTACACATTTCAATAAGTTCTTCTGTTGACGCGAAACTGCCGGGCGTGTATTCAAGTCCGGAACTAATCCCGACAGCGCCGCCGTTTATCGCCGCGGCTACTTCATATTTCAAGAGTTTCATTTCGTCAGCCGTCGGCGGTCTGTCGTCCATGCCCACAACAGTTTCTCTTATTGTGCCGAGTCCCGCCATGTTTGCCTGGTTAACGGAAAACTTCCAATCGCGCATCATTTCAAGAAAAGCCTCAAACGTCCTGTCTTTTAGAGTAAGTCCGAATTTTTCTTTATACTTATCAATACGTTCCCGGAAATCCTTTTCGGTAATCGGAGCGAAAGAATCTCCGCAATTTCCGCCGATTTCTGTCGTTACTCCCTGTCTTATTTTGCTTTCGCCTTTCGGATTTGTTAAGATCCCCAAATCGGTATGCGTGTGGATATCAATAAATCCGGGAGAAATAATTAATCCTGATGCGTCGATAATTACCGGCGCGGAAGCGTTATTCAATTTACCGAGCGCTTTTATATTGCCGCCTATAATTCCCACATCCGCTTTGAATTTTCCTCCTCCGGTTCCGTCGATAATAGTTCCGTTCATTATTATCGCGTCAAAATCGTCTTTGAAAGTAAAAATGCTCGACGCTCCGATTGCCGTACCCATGAATATTGCCGATGCGCCGGCAAGCGCGCTATTTTGAATAAATTTTCTTCTACTTATTCTCTTCATTTGAATTCCGCCGTTTAACTTTTTATTTAAAATTTAGAACCATTCCATAAATTCTACACTGCCGCAATAATTATGAATATAATTTACTTATTATTTTAATGATTTTCTTTCACTAATTGTAAATAGAATTTTCGGCTTAACGGTTGAGGAGAGCGCCATTTTAAAGACTCGGCGCCGATAATTAATGAATTTATCAACGAAAGATTATCAAATCCAAAATAATATAATACTTCATTTATTAAAATCAACTTGATTTTCATGGATGAGTATCATACATTTTCGGGCAAACTTAATGGAGTATTATGGAATTTTCCGAATTGTTCCCGGAAAGCGAAGAAAACACTTTTTTGGAAGACGATGAAATATTAAACAGAGTAAAAATCAGCGCGGAATATATTTCGTCCGGGCAGACGTTTTCCTTTATAGAATATATAGAAGAGACGGTTCAGCTCTGTATAGATTACGACTTTGTACATGAAGGATTGACGCTTATCGAATCTCTTTTGGAGATCGCTTCCTATAATTCCGAATACTGGTTATTTAAGGGAATGCTCTTAAATAATATTTTCGATCACGAAGAAGCTTATTCTTGTTTCGTTCAAGCCGCAACTTTAAATCCGAATGATGTGGAAATTTTAATTAATAAATCCTTCGCCGAAGAAAATGTGGGACTCTTCGACGAAGCGGTAGATTCTCTCAAGCAGGCGCTGCTAATTGAACCCCAGAATATTGAAGCGCTCTACGGACTGGGCGTTCTATTCGAAAGAAAGGATAATTATTTATCCGCTATAGAATACCTAAAGCAGGTAGTGCGGTTAGATGATCAGTACGCAGAAGCGTGGTATGAATTGGGCTACTGTTTCGAAAGTCTGGATAAATTCGACGATGCGATAAGCGCTTACGACCGCTTTTTGGAAATAGAACCTTACAGCCCGACCGGCTGGTATAATAAAGCTATTGTGGTTCTGCGAAAGGGCGAATATGAAAAAGCCGCGGATATTTTTGAAATATCGCTTGCCATTAACGAAGACTTCAGCAGCTGCTGGTTTAACGCCGGAGTAGCCTACGCCAATATGGGCAAATTAAAAAAAGCTATGGGGTACTTCCAAAAAGCCGCAAAGCTCGATCCCAACGACGAGACGATAGTTTTTAATTTGGCTCAAACATACGACGATTTGGAGAATACCAAGAAGGCGATTTATTATTATTCTTTGGCGATAAAATTGGACGCGGATTTCGTAGAAGCATATTTTTCGAGGGGCGTATGCTATAAAAAAGTTGAGGATTATAATTCCGCGCTGGACGATTTTGAAGCTGTCATCGCTCTTAGGCTCGATCACAAAGAAGCGTGGTTCGAGAAAGCCGAAATAGAATATAAATTAATGAGATTTGAAAACGCGGTGAATTCCTATTCCGCCCTGGTTAATTTGGAACCGGATGATTTAAAAGCGAATTTTCATTTAGCCGAATCTCTCGTTAATATGGGACGTTTCGAACAAGCAAGGGCTTATTATCAAAAGTGCCTCAGGTTTAAGAAAGACCACGCCAATTCGTTTTACGGAATTGCCAAAGTAGATTTTTTAATGAATCATAAAGAAGACGCGTATAAATCTCTTCAGAAAGCTATTAAAATCGATCCCGGATATAAGAATAAAATCAATGAAGATTATCCTTTTTCAGGGGCGGTTTCCATTTCCTCAAATTTTATTGTTTCGGAATCACAAAACGAAAAGAAATGAATTCATTTAATAAATTTAATCATACCACTCAACTGATAGGCGTAATCGGTCATCCGATTAAACACTCTTATTCGCCGTTGATGCATAATATCGCGATGGATCTCGCCGGCTTGGATTATATCTATCTTCCGTTCGACGTTCCCGAAAGCAACTTGAAAGACGCGATAAAAGGCGTTGTGGCTCTTGGAATTGTAGGACTGAACGTAACGATTCCGCATAAAGAAAAGATAGTTCCTTATCTCGACGATATTTCGGAAGAAGCGAGCGTAATCGGAGCGGTAAACACAATAGTAAACGAAAACGGTTCGCTGCGCGGATTTAACACCGATGTAAACGGAGTCTTCGCTACGCTGGAAGAATATAAAGAAGAATTAAACGCGTCCGAAGTTTCAATTATCGGCTGCGGCGGCGCCGCCCGAAGCGTTCTTTATACGCTTATCAGGCATTTCAACCCCGGAAAAATTAATCTTATTAACCGGACTGTTGAAAAAGCCGAAAGCCTTCGGGATTATCTTTCGGAAAAAATGATTTACGACGAAATTTCAACTTTTGAGTTAATTCCTCCGGATTTAACCGAAATAATCAGCCGGAGTAAATTGGTTGTAAACACTACTTCCGTCGGCATGGCTCCCGAAATCGACGATTCCCCAATTGCGTCGAGCGATGCGTTTAACGATAATCAAATTGTTTTTGATGTGGTTTATAATCCGATTAAAACCAAACTGCTGAGTTTAGCCGAATCGAAAGGGGCGAAAGCGGTCAACGGATTAAAAATGTTCGTTGAGCAGGGAGCAAAAGCGTATGAACTTTGGACCGGCGAGCAGATGGATTCCGAAAAAATTTACGGAACCCTTAAATCATATATGCTCGGTTAAGAGAGTTTATTCAGCGCGTTCGTTAATCTTTCCACAGCTTTTTCGAGACTTTCCATTGAAGCCGCATAAGACATGCGCAGGTAACCTTCCGCTCCGAATGCGCTGCCGGGCACAGCGGCGATAAGAGCTTCGTCGATTAAATACATTGCCAAATCGAATGAACTGTTTATAGAATATTCGCCGTAGGATTTACCGAACAATCCTTTCATATTGGGAAATAAATAGAACGCTCCTTCGGGTTTGGGGCAAATTACGCCCGGCAAATCCTTAATAGCGCCGTAAAAGAAATCCCGTCGTTTTTCAAATTCTTTCCGCATAATTTCAACTTCGGTCTGCGGACCGGTTAAAGCTTCGAGAGCGGCGTACTGCGAAATGCTTGAAGCGTTTGACGTGCTGTGGCTTTGAACTTTGTTGACGCCGCCGATAATTTCCCGCGACGCCGCGGCGTAGCCTATTCTCCACCCTGTCATAGCGTATGCTTTGGAAACTCCGTTAATGAGAACGGTTCTCTCCTTTAATCCGGCGTCTAACGAAGGAAAGCTTGTAAACGTAAAACCGTCATAGATCAGCTTTTCATAAATTTC
>CAYNUJ010000080.1:0-12944 GCA_964400095.1 uncultured Melioribacteraceae bacterium | reverse complement strand
GAATGTTATTTCTTCTATTTTAGTAAAATGAACTTTCTCGCGGCGGTGAAATCACCGCTCTTTATTCTATATGTATAAACGCCGCTCGCTAACGCGCTTGCGTCAAAATTGATTTTATGCAATCCTTGTTTCTTAATTTCGCTTACTAAGGTTGCAACTTCCTGACCTAAAATATTATAAACTTTCAATTGAACAAATCCGCTTTTAGGTATTGCGTAACTAATTGTCGTTGATGGATTAAACGGATTCGGATAATTCTGATCAAGATGATAGGACGTTACTTCCGGGTCGTTGTTCCTAACGCCGGTAGGCTCGGTAATAATAAAAACCCACACATAATCGTCGGCAGGAGAACCTTCGCTGACGCCGTTTCCGTTTCCGTCTAATTTCAATCCAAGCTTACTTTCGAGATTGCCTGTAAGCGTTACCGTAACGGTTTCGCCGGGTTCGTATGTGAAATCGGATGGACGAACATAACTAAGCGAATTGAACGATTCTCTATAAACAATTTCGCCGGGAACCGGTCCGCTGACGGAACCTGTAACGATAACTGTAGTCGTGTCGAAAGACGAACTATCCATTATTTCGGAGAACTTAACTCGAATTTTTGAATTGGTAACCGAAACATTCACTGCGCTGTCGCGCGGAGAATGAGATTTTATAAGCGGAGGTTTTTCAAAAAACACATTACCGAATACTAACGCCGTATCGTTAGCCGAATATTCATCGCCCGTCAAATGATTTACAAAGGTGAATTTATATTCCGCCTCGGCGGGGGGAATCCAATCCGGGAAAGAAATACTCGCCGTATCTAACGCCGCTAAAGACGAAACCGCGATGGTTTGGGAATAGACGGACTGGTTATTCGAGTCCGCAATATCGCATGAAATATTGAAATTAGCGGCTTCGGAGTTTCCCTTATTTGAAATGAACGCGGAAACTTTTAACGCCGTACCCGAAACAATTAAATTCGGGAGTTCCGGTAAAATCATTCTGCTTACTTCTACATCCAAACCGCGGATTGATTCGGAAATATTTATAGTACTGTTTGCCGTTTGGTTGGTTAAAACGGAAATTAAACCGGACGACCAGTAAACAATTACGCTGTCTGCTGCGGCGGAATTTCCCAATCCGAATTCCAGCGGGATACTGTTTTGCGAACTGAAACCGGAACCCCCGTCAACTTCGCGGGTTTGCCACATTCCACCCGATTTTACTTTAACGCGGGAGCCGATACCAAATGTATTACTGACCTGTCCCGTTAAAGTTACGTTTAGCCAATTGTTGCCGCTGCCGCCGTTAATATAGAGCCGGTTTTGTAAATTTAAGTTGGTAGCAAATATATCCAAGTCGCCGTCGTTATCTACATCGCCGAAAGCAGTTCCCTGGCTTTCGCCGAGCGAATCTTCAACGCCCGCGGAAGCGGCAATATCGGTAAAGGAGCCGTCGGCGTTGTTATGATACAATACGTTCGCTCCTATGGCGTTAACAATAAATACATCCTGCCAGCCGTCGCTATCCAAATCGCCGATAGAAACTCCTAAACTCGGACCGTCGTTGGCAATACCCGCGGAGGAGGAAATATTGGTAAAAGTGCCGTCGTTGTTGTTGCGATATAAAATATCGTTACTGCCGTTATTGGTAACATAAATGTCGATATCTCCGTCGTTATCCAAATCGCCTGAAGCAACTCCCTCGCTTTTGCCTGCGGGGTCAATTCCAGCGCTCTCGGTAACATCGGCGAACATTCCGTGCCCTTTGTTCATATAAAGGACGTTTTCGTTTTGATTTGCAACGAACAAGTCAAGTTTTCCATCAAGATTAAAATCGCTCCATACAGCGGCGATTCCCGAACCTCTGTTGCCCAATCCCGCCGATTCGGTTACATTACTGAAAGTGCCGTCGCCGTTATTTCTGTAAAGAATATTCGGACCGCTAAGATTAACAACATAAATATCTAGGAAACCGTCGTTATTGTAGTCTCCGAAAGCAGAACTTATTGCAAGCCCCGAGGAGTTTGCGCCCGACGCTTTCGAAACGTCCGTAAACGTTCCGTCGCCGTTATTGTGAAATAAAAAGTTAGGTTTGCCTTCGTTAGAGACATATAAATCCAGTAGTCCGTCGTTATCATAATCGCCGAAAACGCCGCCTTCATTTTCGGTAGCCGATAAGCCCGCAAAACTGGTTACGTTAGTGAAAGTGCCGTCGCCGTTGTTGCGGTATAAAGCTCCCGGCGGTCCCTCGTGACTAACTATGAAAATATCTTCGTCGCCGTCGTTATCGAAGTCGGCAAACGAAACGCCCTGCCATCCTTCGCCGCCGTCAACGCCCGCCGAAGCCGCGACGTCCGTAAATGTTTGTGAAAGCGCTATAGACCCGCTGAATATAATAAACGCAAAAAATATTATTTGTCTCATCGTAATATTCCTTAAATTGTTTAATATGTATGTGATTTATATATTTATTCAGGGGTGGGCAGTTCTATTTGGGGATATAACCATACGGGAGAAGAGAGAAGACTATCCGACTGAAATATGAAAATATTATCAAACCAAATGAACGTTAAATATTAACTGTGAGCAATATAAGTAAATAAATTTTAAAATGCACAATATGTCTGATTTATGATGACTTTTGAGGGGTTAATTTTAAATTTTTCTGAATATCTTTCCTTTTAACTATCTTTACACTCTTTTTTGAAAATTTATGAAAATCATCAAAAGCAAAATTTTATCGAAATACAAAGAACTAATTCACGGAGTGAGTTCTAAAATAGGACTCGATAGAAATGCTCCCTTTTATTTCAATTTATCGTTCACTGTAGGAGACGACCCCGCTATTGTGGAGGAAAACCGCAGAGCGTTTTTTAGTGAATTGGGAGTAGGCGGCAAAGTAGTTTTACAGAAGCAAACACACTCGGATAACGTTGCCGTTATGGAAAACGGATGCGTTCTTGAAAATAACGACGCATTAATTACCGCGAAAAAGAATTTGGCGCTCGCGGTTTCTTTAGGCGACTGTACTCCTATTTTAATTTACGACAAGGAAAGCCAAGTTATTGCCGCCGTTCATTCCGGGTGGCGCGGAACGGAAAAGAAAATTTTGTTAAAAACATTAAACAGACTTAAAGACGAATTTAATTCGAAACCGGAAAATTTAATCGCTTATGTTGGTCCGGCAATTTGCCGGGGCTGCTATGAAGTGGGGAATGAAGTAGCCGGAAAGTTTGACGGAAAATATGTAAAGACGTTAGACGAGAAATATTATTTGGATGTTTCCATTTGTAATTTTGATATGCTAATTGATTTCGGGGTTCCTGAAGTAAATATTGAATATTCCGGATTGTGCTCTTACGAAGAAGATTACTTGCATTCTTACAGAAGGGACGGAAATAAAAGCGGAAGAATGCTGGCGGTTATTATGATGAAAGGGAATAATGAATAAAGAAAGTTTGAAAATAGGCGGCGGTTATATTTTAATTAGTTTGCTGTGGGGTTCCACATGGCTTGCCATTCGCATAGGATTGGATTCCATCACTCCCTTTGCGGCAGCCGGAATCCGTTTTACGCTTGCCGCGCTTTTCGTTTACGGAATGATGAAAATCAAAAACATTAAATTGCAGACCGAGCCGGAATTCATGAGAATTTATTTTATACTCGGTTACTTTTCTTTTGTAATTCCGTTCGGATTGGTCTATTGGGCGGAGCAGTTTATTCCTTCCGGCTTGGCGTCTATTCTCTTCGGCGCGTTCCCATTTTTCGTAATAATTTTTTCGCGCATTTTTATTCCGAAAGGAAGCGTGGGAATATTTAAACTCATTGGCGTAACGATCGGATTCCTCGGCATTTACATCATCTTTGCCGAAAATTTGGAAATTCAATTCGGCGACTACGTTTACGGAATGTTCGCCGTACTTATAAGCGCGGCAATGCAAGGAGGCATAGCGGTTTTTATTAAAATAAAAGGGAAGAACCTCAATCCTCTTTCTATGAATCTAGTTCCGTTATTGCTCTCCGGAATTTCCCTTATCGCTTTGGCTTTTGCCATGGAAGACGTGGGCTCTATAGAAATTGACGTTAAAGGCGTTCTTTCCGTCGTCTATCTCGCATTCTTTGGAACGCTCTTAACTTTTACCACATATTATTGGCTGATGAAAAAAATAAACGTAGTGATACTATCTCTTACGGCGTTCATTACGCCTATTGTAGCTTTATTTCTGGGCTGGTTGATTTTGGATGAAGAACTCTCCGCCAATGTACTTTTCGGAAGCGGAATGGTTCTTTTGGGAATATTAATTGCTAACTTTAGAGCGCTGAAAAATTATTTTGAGAAAAAGAACATAGGCTCAGTTTAATGAATATCATAAAGATTAAGAATGCAACTTTTTACGCCTATCACGGCGCTTTGCAGGAAGAGCAGAATATGGGCGGGAAGTTTTCCGTCGATGTTGATATGCATACCGATTTTAGAGAAGCGGCGATGAGCGACGACCTTTCGAAGACTATAAATTATCAAAAAGTTTACGAGTATATGAACAGTATTGTTAACGAAAAGAAATATTTTTTAATTGAGACTCTGGCGACGGTGATTGCGGAAAATTTATTGGAGAGATTTGAAAGCATCGACAAAATTGTTGTGAAAGTGCGCAAAAACAATGTGCCTATCGGCGGAGTTTTGGATTACGTTGAAGCGGAAGTTGTGAAGGAGAGAAATGCATAGCGCGTTTATTTGTATAGGATCGAACGTAGGCAAAAGAAAAGAGCAGATTGTATCGGCAATTGAATTATTAAAAAAGTATAAGAATATTAATGCGCTTAAGGTATCTTCTCTTTACGAGACTTTGCCTTTCGGAGTTAAAGACCAAGATAATTATTACAACTGCGCTTTGGAAATTAAAACCGATTACGAACCGAAAGACCTTCTGATGATTCTCAAAACCGTTGAGAAGGAAGTGGGAAGAAAGGAAAGTTTTACATGGGGACCGAGAGAAATTGACCTTGATCTGGCTCTTTTCGATAAATTGGTTATTCGGAACGAATCTCTGAAAATTCCGCATCCGGGAATTCGGGAAAGAGATTTTTTTCTCGTTCCGTTACTGGAATTGGACGACGGACTGCAATTGCCCGACGACAATAAAAAATTAAAAGATTATTTGAAATTGATCGATTCAAATCATATTATAGAGAAATATGAATTTCACTTAGATTTAAAACGGAGTGAACTGTAGAATAAAAGCCTTTGGGAAACTTACTTTTGTCATATTGAGTCCCGCTTTGCGGGATGAAATATCTCAATTTTGAGTAACATTGAGATTCTTCTCCCGACTTCGTCGTCGGGATCAGAATGACAATTTATCAGTTATTCAAAGGTTTCGGATAGATTAAATTTTTAATATCCATTCAAAATTATAGAAATAATTGGAGCTTAGTTTGTCGGAGATTAGATTTGTAGCAATAGAAGGCGTAATAGGCGCCGGGAAAACTTCGCTGGCAAAAAAATTGTCCGAGAGGTTGAAATCGAAATTGATTTTAGAGGAGTTTGAAGATAATCCCTTCCTCGAAAAATTTTACAACGATAGAAAGCGCTACGCTTTCCAAACGCAAATGTTTTTTTTAATAAACAGATTCAAACAGCAGCAGGCTCTTAATCAGGGAGACCTTTTTGCGGAATATTTGGTTTCGGATTATATGTTCGATAAGGATAAAATATTCGCTTATCTGAATCTGAACGGCGAGGAGCTTAAACTTTATGAAACGGTTTTTCCTCTGTTAAAAAGAGATTTGCGTAAATATGATTTGGTGGTTTTTTTGCAGTCGAATTTAGACCGCTTAATGTACAACATAAAAAGAAGGGGCAGAAATTTTGAAAGGAACATTTCCCGTTCGTATATGGAAGAACTGAGCGAGGCATACAATAATTTCTTTTTTAAGTACAACGATACGCCGCTGCTTATTGTTAATACGTCCGAGATCGATTTCGTGAAAAACGAAAAAGATTTTAACGAGCTTTTTAATCAAATATTCCGTGAGGACAGAGGCTTCATTGAGTATTTTAATCCCGAATCGCGAGGAGTTCTATAATGCGTTTAATATTTTTTCTGTTAATTATTGGAATTGTTTATTATTTCGTAAAATATATTTTCAAGGGTCTATTCTTCTCCGCTAAAAGACCGCCGGTTCAATCGAAAGGGGAAGAGCGTCATATCAATATTAAGAAAGAGGATATTGTGGAAGCCGAATTCGAAGAAATTGAGGAAAAGGACAGCGCTGAATAATGGCGAAACAAACTTTTTATTCTAAATTTACCGCGAGAATAATTAAGCGATTATTTGCAGTTGAAGAGAATAAAACGACGTCGATTGAGACGCCGAAAAACGTTTTGATAGTACGACAGCACAATCAGTTCGGCGATTTGCTTGCAAGCGTTTCACTCTTCAGGGCGGTAAAAGAAACTTATCCGCATTGCCATTTAACGGTAATTGTCTCTCCTTCAAATTATTACGCGATTACTTCCAATAAATACATCGACCGTTTTTTCATTTTCGATAAAAGGAAAATTTTGAATCCGGTTTATATCCTCATTATGTTTCGCTTGCTTCGTAAAAAATACGATCTCGGGATAGTGCCCGCAACGGTTTCCATTTCATATACTTCCTCGCTTATTCTGCGCTTGGCAAATTGCGCTACGAGAATTGGTCCCGCATCTTTGAACGGAGCGGTTAACGACTTCGCGTATTTCTTCGACCGCAGAGTTCATCTCGATTGGCGTCGTTATCCCGACGCTCATGTATCAGATTTCGGGCTGGAGATATTCCGTACTTTCGGAATCAGCACCAATTCGTTCAAATCGTCAATAAGTTTCGGAGATTCGGAAAAAAGCGAAGTTGATAAGTTTTTTGATGAAAATAATTTCGATTATTCCCGAAAGATAATCGGATTTCACGTTGGAGCCGGTAAACAGAGGAACAGATGGTCAATATATAAATTTCTAAGAGTGATGGAATTGCTTAAAAACGAATTCGACGCGCAGTTTGTTATTACCGGCAGCAGAAGCGACGAAAACGAAATAGCTGTAATTAGAGAAGACCCGAATATCCGTGCGGCATATTTTATTGACAGAAAAATTCCCGTTCTTGCATGTTTAATTGCAAGGTGCGATCTGTTTATAACAAACGATACCGGCGTTATGCACGTTGCCGGAGCTACCGATACTCCGCAAATTTCTATTTTCGGTCCAACCAACCCGTTTAATTGGGCGCCGATAGGTTCCAATAAATATTTCTTAAGAAAATCGGAGCTGATTGACGACGTTACGGTCGGCGATGTAATGGACTTAATCCGGCTTTTTCTGGAACCTCAAATTGAGGGCGTAGCCAATGCTTAAAAACATCGCTGCGATTGACATAGGAACAAACTCATTTCATTTAATAGTCGCCAAAATATTGGATGACGCAAGTTTTGAAATCGTCGATCGGGAAAAAGAGGTAATCCGGCTCTCCGAAGGGACGGTTGGGGATATTAAACTCATCTCTTCGGACGCGATGGAAAGAGGCATTAGAGCGCTGAACAATATGAAGGGGATAGCTCAATCGCATAACGCCGAAATTTGCGCAGCCGCTACTTCCGCGCTCAGAGAATCTTTAAATAAAGATGAATTCATTGAAAAAGTCTATTCGCAAACAGGGATAAAAATAAATCTGGTAAGCGGCGATGAAGAAGCGAGACTGATTTATCTCGGTATTCTGCGCGCGCTTCCGGTGTTCGATAAACAAATTCTATGCGTCGATATCGGAGGAGGAAGCGCCGAATTTACAATAGGCTTGAAAGGCAAAATAATTTATTCCAAAAGTTTGAAACTCGGAGCCGTAAGACTTTCTCAGATGTTCTTCCCGGATTTTCAATTAGATGAAGCGAAAATAGAAGAATGCCGGAATTGGATTCACGGAACTCTGTATCCTATTACAAGAGAAATTAAACGGATAAATTTCGATTTGGCTATCGGTTCTTCCGGCACTATTATGTCAACCGGAATTATGATCTCCGCGGATAATAAAATTCCCGTGCCGCCGAATAAAATATTGAATAATTTTTCTTTTTCGGCAAAAGAATTGAGTAAAATCAGCGATAAAGTTTTAAGCGCAAAAACTCCCGAAAAGCGTATTAAACTAAGGGGAATTGACGAAAAACGCGCGGATATTTTTCCCGCCGGACTTTTAATATTGAACGAAATATTTTCTCTGCTGAAATTAAAAAATATGACAATTTCAGGCTACGCGTTAAGAGAGGGAATAATAGCCGATCAGATTACCCGCTCGCTGGGGAATAAACTTTCCAGCGGTTACAATGTGCGCCGCGAAAGCGTGGAACAGATGTGCAACAAATTCAAATTCGACGCCGCGCACTGCAATCACGTGGCGGAATTATCAGGGAAATTATTCGATTTAACAAAACCGCTGCACAATTTGGGCGGCGACGCGAAAGAATATCTCATCGCCGCGGCAAAACTGCACGATATCGGTTATCATCTGTCTCACGATCAGCATCACAAACACAGTTTGTACATAATTAAAAATCACGGATTACTCGGTTATTCCAATGGGGAAATTAAAATAATAGCGAATGTAGCGCGGTATCACCGTAAGAGTCATCCCAAAAAAAGTCATTCCGATTATTCAAGTATGCTCCCCGCCGCGCAGGAAATTGTGAAAGTGCTCTCCTCTATTTTAAGAATTTCGGACTCGCTCGACCGGCTGCATTCGGGTACGGTCACGAATATTGATTTCCGTCTTGAATCAGGGAAAGGTCTGTTATTTGTTTATTACGAAAAGCATTTTCCCGAAATTGAAATGTGGAATTTGGAAAGAAGAAAGAGTTTGTTTGAAGAGGTTTTTAATATTGAGATTATCCCGATCGCTAAGAAAATTTAGGACTGTGCATATCTTGAATGCTTTAGCAAAAGGATATTTAAATATCGCTTTGGCTGCTTAACTTTTATTCCCGACTGTATTTATTGCGTATAAAGATTTATAAATGTACTTTAAAAATGGACATAAAGACTTATTTTTATTACATTTAGGCGTAGCTATTGGTTAATTCCGCGACAATCTTGCCAATTGAGTGAAGAAAGTTCTAATTTAACAATCAAAGTAATTTAATTCTGCCGATGAGATTCTTGAAATATTCCATAAAGAAAACAATGTTATTGCTGTTAGTCTGCGCCGCGGTTAACGCGCAGGATACTAAAATTGATTTTCAGCATATTCCGTTAGGAGAAAGTATTGCGGTAAATGAAATTCACGCAATAATTCAAAATAAAAAAGGATTTATATGGTTTGCAACTTCAGCCGGATTGTGCAGGTTCGACGGAAACGAAACAAAATTTTTTAAAAATTCAGCCGATGATCCGAATAGTTTGTGTTCCAACAGAACCACCGCTTTGTTGGAAGATTCGAGAGGAATTATTTGGATTGGCACCGACTTTGGTTTAAGCAAATTTAATCCCGCAACTGAAAAGTTTACTAATTTTCGCTCATCGATAAATGCATTAACCTCGTTAAGCCATAATTACATTAATTCTATCTGCGAAGATAAAGACGGCGGTATCTGGGTCGGAACTAAAAAAGGACTGAATAAACTTGATGTTAATAAAAATGTGATAACAAAATATTACTCACTGCAAAAAGATTCTTCATCTTTATCGGATAATAATGTGACCGTAATTTATAAAGACAGAGAGAATAAGATTTGGATAGGAACGTTGGACGGCTTGAACAGATATGATAATAGCGCCGATTCTTTTATAAATTATAAAATAAAAGATATCGGAGATAATTCAAGTATAAGCAATGAAATCCGTTCGATATTCGAAGATTCGAAAGGGAATATGTGGATAGGAACTCAAAGGAGTTTTGCTAAATTCGATAGGGTTACCGGGGAATTCCAAGCGTTTGATTTACATAATTATGAAAATGGCAATCTTTCGAGATTTTCATCAAATATGAGTAATGAATTGTTAATTAAATCCATCGTTGAGGATGACAATGGACGTTTGTGGTTGAGCAGTCAGTACGGATTAATCAATTTTACTCCCGACAGCGAGAAATTGATTAATTACAAAATATTTAAAAACCATTCAAGCAATGCGCTGCCGAATTATATTTCATCGCTTTATATTGACAAGAACTCTACTTTATGGCTCGGTATGTATGGAAAGGGACTTTATTTATGCTCAACCAAAGTTAATAAATTTACCCGTTATTCTACAGCGGGAAATCCGGAAATCAAAATAACGGCAAAAAGTATAAGAGCGATAAATGAAATTGGGAACGATAAAATAATTGTCGGCGGATATTTTGGCTTGAACATAATAGACAGAAAGAGAAACGAAGTAAAAACTTATCTTAAGGATGAAGCTATTTATTCAATTTTACAAGATCCGGATGACCCGCAGAATGTTTTTTGGATAGGGAAAGACGTTGGAGGATTATGCAAATTTAATTTGCAAACCGGTGATTATACTCAATATAAATATGAGAAACCCAATCTGATAAAAGGGGAGATAATATCCAGCCTTTTTATTGGCAGTAAAGGTAAACTCTGGATAGGTACGGAATTGGGAATTAATCGGTTTGACCGGTTTAGTGAAACTTCGGATTTCTTGGGTTATAGACACGGCAAGAAATTTTCACTAAGCGGCAGCAGAGTTAACGATATATTCGAAGATGAAAGCAATCACATTTGGCTGGCAACAAACGGCGGGATTGATATAATTAACCTGGCAAAAGGGAAAATTAAGAAATTGGTCAATCGTCCCGAGGATAAATTCAGTTTGAGTTATAACAATGTTCTCTCAATCTACAAAGATAAATCCGGTTATTTATGGTTCGGTACGGACGGAGGAGGATTAAACCGTTATGACGAAAAAACGGAGAAAATAAAAAGATATTCGAAGAAAGACGGTTTACCTGACGATGTTATCTATGGGATTCTGGAGGATGCGGAGGAAAATTTGTGGCTGAGCACAAATAGAGGAATATCAAGATTTAATATTGCAGACGAAAGTTTTGTTAATTTTGACAAATCATCCGGTCTGCTTGATTTGGAGTTCAATAGAAACGCTTACTTTAAGAGTAAAAGCGGAGAATTATTTTTCGGTGGAATCAGCGGATTGATCTCGTTTTTGCCGGGAGATGTTTCTTTCAGTCAAACTTCGCCTAAGGTTTTTTTAACGAGTCTTGAATTACGAAATGAAAAAATTAACATAGGCGACCTCCGGTACGGAAAGGCGATATTGAATAAAGATATTTCATATACCGACAGCGTAGTCGTTTCCTATGAGGATAATTTTATTAATTTGAGTTACTCGTGCGTTGAAATTGCGGATTTATCGAAAGCGTTGTATTCTTATAAAATGGAGGGAATTGACGATAAATGGAATTATGTAGGACACAGGCGGTACGCTTCATATAGTTCGCTTCCTCCGGGAGAATATGATTTTTTTGTGAGAGCTAAAGGTTTGAACAATAAATGGAGCGATCCGGCAAGTCTTTCCATTATCATCACGCCGCCGTACTGGAGAACTTATTGGTTCTATTTACTAATGATTTCTCTTATTTCAGCTATTATTGTTTTGATCTATAGGTTCAGAATAAATCATATTTATGAAATAGAAAGAATAAGAGTAAAATTAGCTTCGGATATTCATGACGATATAGGAGCGACATTATCAAAAATTTCTATGATTGCCGAAATATTGAAAAATAAAATTGAACCCGAAACAACGGATGAAAAACTAACGAGAATATCCGAACTGAGCGGTAAAGCAATCGAATCTATGCACGATATCGTCTGGACTATCGATTCCAGAAACGATTCGTTTGAGACAATAATTATTAAAATTAAAGACGAAACTTACAGTTTACTCCGCAGCAAAAATATTGAAGTGAAATTCGATATCGATTTTGATGAAAAAAAGAAATCACTGTCCTTAATCGTTAAGCAAAATTTATATCTTATCGTAAAAGAGGCGGTGAACAATATTTATAAACATTCCGATGCCGATATTGTTGACATTAAGTTTAAATTATCCGGTTCAAGCCTGACTTTAAAAATTCATGATAATGGTCGAATTTTTAAGAATAATTCGTTCAGTGCTGGAAGCGGATTAAAAAACATGAAAATGCGCGCCGAGAGTATTGGAGGTAAATTAACGTTTAATAATCAAAACGGATTTACAATTCTTGTAGAGGAGATAAAAATATAAAAGATATAGCATCGCATTATGATGCTATATGAATTAAAGAAATATTTTGCATTATTGTATTATGAAAAAAATAGCATTAATAGAAGACGATTTAGAATTAAAAGAATTGCTGGAAAAGTTTATAAATTATCAGGATGAATATACATGTAATATTTCAGTTGATTCCGTTGAGACTTTTTTAGAAAGTATTAAAACTAAAGAGGCTCCCGATTTAATTATCACTGATAATGACCTACCAGGAGTCAGCGGCGTGGACGCAGTCCCGATGTTTAAAAATATTTACCCTGATGTTGAAATAATGATGCTTACTATTCACGACCATTCCGATCTGGTTTTCAAAGCTCTATGCAACGGCGCATCGGGATATTTATTAAAGAATACGCCGCTGCAGCAAATAAAAGAATCAATGGACATAGTTCTTGACGGCGGTTCGCCAATGTCTCCGAAAATTGCCAGAAAAGTTGTAAAATCTTTCAATCCAAAAATATCCTCTGTCAAAGAAGCCCTTACTCCCCGAGAGAATGAAATTGTTCAAGGGCTGGTTGACGGTCTTAGTTACAAATTAATAGCGGATAGATATAATATCTCTATCGATACGGTAAGACAGCATATCCGCAATATTTACAGAAAGCTCAACGTAAATTGCAAAGCCGAAGTAATTTCGAAACGCTTCAGAGGCGAAA
>CAYNUJ010000079.1:0-13316 GCA_964400095.1 uncultured Melioribacteraceae bacterium | reverse complement strand
AAATTTGACTATTAACTAATGCGGCGATATATTTCGAGTCCGATTTTGAAATGTTCTTACACAAAAATGATTATAAATTTTACATCGCGGGGTGGAGTCCCGATCCAATCGGGAGTAGCTCGTATCGGACTCATAGCCTTTGTGAAATGAAAAAAATTACATCGCGGGGTGGAGCAATTGGTAGCTCGTCGGGCTCATAACCCGAAGGTTATAGGTTCAAGTCCTATCCCCGCTACAAATAGAAATCCTCGGACATCTTGTTCGGGGATTTTTTCTTTTAATTTGTACAATTGATACCGAGTCTGTCATTTTTAATTTTATTCCTTTTTTAATATTTCCTCAAATTTATTAGCGAGGGAATACCCTCCTGTTTTTGGCGTTCCAATAAAACGTATAATATTCTATTCTCTTAATATTTTCAGATGTCGTTCTATCATTCTATGTTTAATATTTAGTTTAGCCGCTAACTGCTTTCGTGTTAATATTTTGTCAATATAAAGAGCTTTTATTTCTGCTGCTATTTTTTGTTTTACAGCCGAATTTACACCCTCAAGTTTGTGTAATGAGGGAATAAAAATAACAGTCTTAAAAATATCGTCTTCAATAAATTCAGGATTTTTCCCGGAATAAAATTTCGAATATTTATAAGAATTGCGGATACTCGAACCGAGTTCTTCAACTAAACCTATTTGTTTGAAAAATTTTGCAATTACAGGATTCTTGGGGAACGGAGAAAAATTACTTAAATCAATTTCGCCGTTGCCGTGAGGAATATTTGAATTTTCGGTAAACACTCTATCGGATTCAATAATTAATTTAGCCGGAAATGCGTTTAAAAACTCGCGTTGGACAAGAAGGTTGGCTACAATTTATGCTGAGTCTGTCATTTTTTATCTTTTTATTTTACTTCAAATTCAACTTGTTTTTAATTATATCACTCCTTCGGAGTTTAGTTAATTATTTTCTTCACGTGTTTTATAATAATTTCATCCCTTCGGGATTTTTATAAAAGTTTTACAATTTGATTTTTTTTCCATAACCCCGAAGGGGTGATACTTTTATAACATATCCACACAATAATATACATAACCTCGAAGAGGTGATATAGCTTATTTTAAAAAATAATTATTTAGGAAAAAGTTATATATTACTCTAACCAGTTAAATAAGTATTTTTCATTAAATTCAATTTCATATTTTTTTAGAAATTCTAAATATTCTTCTCTGAATGACTTCTTTCTATGATGTTTTTCTTGATTTAGAATATAATTATATACTTTTTCAATATGTGATTTTGAATAGGAGAATGCACCATATCCTTCCTGCCAAGAGAATTTACCTCTGACAAATTTATTATCGTTTATAAAATTTGTTGAATTGTTTTTAATATCCCGTACAAGATCAGATATAGCCATTGAAGGTTTTAACCCCACAAATGCGTGAATATGATCCGGCATTCCGTTCACGATAATCGGCTTTTGGTTTTTCCCTTTTATAATTCCGGCTATATATTTGTGCAAATCATCTTTCCAGGTTTTTATTATTAGGTTTTCACGTCCTTTTACTGCGAAAACAATTTGTATATAAATTTGTGAAAATGTTCCTGCCATAATCTCATTCCTTAAGAGTTTTTAAAGTTTTTGTCATTTTTTATAACAATTTCACTCCTTCGGAGTTTGTCATTCCTTTTTTTTGTTTGTTACAATAATTTCATCCCTTCGGGATTTATTAATAGCATAAGAAATAATATTTCCAATTGCAGCTTTTTTATTTTTGTTGTTTTGGGCATAAACCGATCACTCCAATTTGCTAATAGCTTTTTTCAGATTTTGGAGTTGCTGATTTCGTTCAAGAGTTATAGGCGGAGCCACTCGCTCGCGGCAGTCCGAAAGACCGCAAGTCTCGCATGTGTCGTTTACTGCTTGATATCTTATTGATTTATCGCCGAGAAATTTTATCTTCGATTTCAGTTTATCGTCAATCAGAAATCCGATGGTTACGCTGTAAAGATTACCCGGAATAAACCGGCTGGCTTTTGCGACCGAAAGAGCTAAAAATTCATCTTTGGAGTTAAAAAAGTTCGAGTGAATAACTCCAGCGCGCTGTTTGGATTCCGGATTGACGGATAAATCTTTTTTAAGAGTCTTCAAATTGTCTATCGATATCCATCTGCGGCAATAGTGCTCGCTGCTTTGATATCCTCCCGGGTTGCGTCTAATATTCATCCGAACTTCCTTGGATAAATAGTAATCCTCGGAATCTGTCCGCGAGTTAAACCGAATAAAGAAGTATTTATTCAATCCCAGATATTTTGGAGCGAGACTGCTTAATCTCTGAAAAAACATCTCCGGGGATGTGTTGTATTTTTCAATCAGATTAATAAATTCATCGGGTTTCCACCTTCTTGAACCGAAGAATTTGAGGATATCTTTTACAAACCATTTTTTATTTAATATCAGCGCGTTGGAAAAATATGAAGCGATAAAATTATTCAACAAATGGTCGAAATTTTCGAGCTTCAAACTTGAATAAGTAAAAGTTCTCTCTTTTAGCTTTAAATAATTATATGCCAATTCCTTTCCCGCAATGAAGGTTTTTTGAGGCGGTGAAAGTCTGCTATTCAGGTATAGAATGGATTGACGATTGCTCTGTTTTACATAAGCTCTTAATTTATTTAACTCTGTAATTTTACTTATGGAAGTTTCGTCAATTTCATAATTATATTTATTCCGCAAAACTTCAGTGAGTCTGTTGTAATTTACGGGAGGTTTATCCTCAAGGGAAAACTCCGAGCAAAAATCATCCGCCGAGGTTTCAATATTTTCAAAATAGTTATCGTTAAATTCTTTATAAGTTCTGAGAGCCGTCCGGCTGAAATTATTTTCGCTCAATTCGGAACTATTCGCCAAATCGATTATTGTGGCGACTAAAGCGCTAAGCTGCATAGAGGCTGAGGACATAAGCACGATAAATTTATTCAAATCAATGCCGTAATGATCGAGAGGAAGTTGTTCCAAAATATTAGATTCAAATAACTCGCCTATCGGAGCAAGCTGTTTTGTAAGTTTGAGTGAAACCAGTTTATCATAATCAGCGCCGAGGGCAGAAGCTAGAGAGAGAATTTTATCCGATTTGGGATATTTTTTTCCCGACTCGATCTCATTAAGATAAGAAACGGACATACCGCATCTATCGGCTAATTCCGAGAGCAGCATTCCTTTTTCGGAGCGTAGTTGCTTTACTTTAAGCCCTAAAATCAACTTTATATAATTATGCGGAAGTCCCAATTTAAACTCAATAGTAATTATTAGCGGAGGAAATATACAAAAATTGTCAATTAGCCGATAGCAGAATTTCACAATTAGCGAAATTTCGCTTGATTATTTTAAATAATTACTCTATTTTCGTTTCAAGATTTACCGAAGATTAATAAACTAAAGGTGCCAAGCGATGGAAGAAGGGAAAAAAGACTGCACAAGATTATTCGACATTATCGACAGACAAATTAATAATTTTCCACAGGAGGACGCCCTTTGTGATAAAATCGGCGGTTCCTGGCGTAAATACAGCTCAACGCAATTTAAAGAGTTCGCCGACAATTTCAGTCTCGGTCTCTTATCATTGGGTTTTCAGCCTGATGATAAATTTGCTATTATCTCGTATAATAGAACTGAATGGAATTTCGTAGATCTTGGTATTCTTCAAATCGGCGGAGTTGACGTGCCGATGTACCCGAACATGAGTTCCGAAGATTATGAATATATTTTCAACGATGCAGAAGTAAAATTAGTATTCGTTGAAAATGCCGATATCTATAAAAAAGTTAAAAAGATACTGAACAACACACCTTCCGTACAAAAAGTTTATTCATTCGATACGGTTAAAGAATGCGACAAATGGGATGAAATATCAAAATCACCGGATGAATCGCTGCGAGACAAATTGAACGAAACGAAAGCGAGAGTCAGCTGTGACAATCTTGCTACTATTATTTATACCTCCGGTACAACCGGGGTGCCGAAGGGAGTGGAATTGACACATAAGAATATCATCAGTAATGTACAATCGATTAAACAGATTATGCCCATGACCGAGAAAAGCAGAATGATCAGTTTCCTTCCTATTTGTCATATTTTTGAACGATGCGCCACATATTATTATATGTATATCGGCGCTTCAATATATTATGCCGAAAGCATAGAGAAGATCGGAGAAAATATTAAAGAAATAAAACCTCATTTTTTCACTACCGTTCCGAGACTCCTTGAAAAAATATTCGATAAAATAATGGACAAAGGACGCGAGTTAAGCCCCGCGAAAAAAGCCATATTCGGCTGGGCGGTCAATCTGGCAAACCATTACGATCCTATGGGCAAAAACAACTCGTTCTATAATTTACGACTCTTTTTCGCGAGAAAGTTAGTTTTTTCCAAATGGATGGAAGCGCTGGGAGGCGAAATTGAAGGTATTATCTGCGGAGCCGCTGCGCTGCAGCCCAGATTAGCGCGCATTTTTACCGCGGCGGGGGCAAATGTAAAAGAAGGTTACGGACTTACGGAAACGTCCCCGGTTCTTACATGTAACAGATTTCCGCAAGACGAATATTATTTGGGAACCGTCGGGATGCTGATTCCAGGGGTGGAAATTAAAATTTCCGACTCCGGCGAAATACTTGCCAAAGGCGATAATGTTACTAAAGGATACTACAGAAAACCCGACGCTACAAAAGAAGCGATTGACGAGGAAGGCTGGTTCCATACCGGCGACGTTGGCGAGTGGGTTGACGGAAAATTTTTACGCATAACGGACAGAATTAAAGAGATATTTAAAACTTCCGGCGGAAAATTCATTACGCCGCTTCCTATCGAAAATAAAATGAAGGAATCCAATTTTATTGGCGAAATTATGGTTGTAGGCGAATATCAGAAATTCTGCGGCGCTATCGTTGTTCCCAACTTCGATTTTATTGAAAAATGGGCGAAGAAGAAAAAATTAGGACTTAAGAGCCATGAAGATATCGCCAATTCCCCGATTATTAAAGAACGGATTTGGAAGGACATCAATAAATATAATAAACGATTCAGCCATATTAAGCAAATTAAAAAATTTGAAACAATTCCCGAATTGTGGACGGTAGAAACCGGCGAGTTAACTCCAACATTAAAAATAAAAAGACGCGTAATTAAGAAGAAATATGAAGATGTTATTAACAAAATATATTCCGAATAATTCAAAAATAAATTAAGTGAAAAAATTATGAAAAGAACAATCAAAGAAGTTGCGGTATTAGGTTCCGGAGTGATGGGATCCAGAATTGCGGCTCATTTTGCCAACATCGGCTGCAAAGTTTACCTGTTAGACATTATTCCTACAGAACTGACCGAGACTGAAAAGAAAAAAGGCTTAACGCTTGAAGACAAAATCGTTAGAAACAGAATTACTAACGAAAATCTTCAAAATGTTCTTAAAGCAAAACCTTCTCCGGTATATTCCAAATCGTACGCCAAACGCATTGTTACGGGTAATATGGAAGACAATCTCGATTGGCTTAACGGCGTCGATTGGATAATTGAAGCTGTGATTGAACGGTTGGATATTAAAAAAATTGTTTTTGAAAAGGTCGAAAAATTCAGAAAACCGGGAACATTAATAACGACCAATACTTCGGGTATCCCGATTCATCTGATGCTGGAAGATAGAAGCGACGATTTCAAAAAGCATTTCTGCGGAGCGCATTTCTTTAATCCTCCCAGGTATCTTCAGCTTCTCGAAATTATTCCGACTCCGGAAACGGACCAAAATGTAATAGATTTTCTGATGCGCTACGGCGACCTTTATTTAGGGAAAACAACTGTTCTCTGTAAAGATACGCCCGCTTTCATTGCCAACCGAATCGGAGTGTTTTCGATGATGGCGGCGCTCAAAGCTATGAATGAAACCGGTTTGACAATTAAAGAAGTAGATTCTTTAACCGGTCCGCTTACCGGCAAACCTAAATCGGCAACCTTCCGTACGGCGGATGTAGTCGGGCTTGATACTTTCGTTAAAGTCGCGGATAATATTTACAACGACTGCCCAGAAGACGAATCCCGCGATATCTTTGCGCTGCCGGAATACGTAAGAAAAATGGTTGAGAATAATCAGCTCGGCGACAAAACGAAACAAGGGTTCTACAAAAAGACAAAGAACGCCGAAGGCAAAAGAGAAATTCTGCAGATAAATCTGGAAACCTTGGAATACGAACCGGCGGGCAAACCGAAATTCGCTTCGGTGGCGGCGGCAAAACCGATTGATAATTTGAAAGACAGATTAAAAATGTTAGACGCGGCAAAAGATAAAGCCGGAGAATTCCTTAAAGCGGTTAATTACAACGTATTTAAATATTCCTCGCATAGAATTCCGGAGATTGCCGACGAGTTCTATAAAATAGACGACGGAATGCGAGCCGGATTCGGATGGGAATTAGGACCTTTTGAAATTTGGGACGCTCTCGGAGTTGAAAAAACAGCGTCAAAAATGAAAGAAGCGGGATTCGCGCCCGCCGGCTGGGTTGACGAAATGATAAGCTCCGGCGCTAAATCTTTCTACAAAATTGAAAACGGCGCCAGGAAATATTACGATATCAATTCAAAATCGTACAAGGAAATTCCAGGTAAAAGCGGATTTATCATTCTCGATAATTTCCGATCGGAAACGCCGGTTTGGCAGAATTCCGGATGCACACTGCACGATATTGGAGATGGAATTGTGAATTTGGAATTCCAAACTAAAATGAATTCAATCGGCTCCGAAGCGCTGGAAGGAATAAACAAATCAATTGAAATAGCCGAAAAGAATTTTCAAGGATTAGTAATCGGCAATAACGGACAGCATTTTTCGGCGGGCGCTAATTTGGCGATGATGTTTATGCTGGCGACGGAGCAGGAATTCGACGAAATTGATTTCGCCGTTCGCTCGTTTCAAAACGCCACTATGCATATACGTTATTCCGATATTCCCGTTGTTGTCGCGCCTCATAATCTGGCGCTCGGCGGCGGATGCGAAGTCTGCCTTCATGCGGACAAAGTTCAAGCTTCCGCGGAAACTTACATTGGATTAGTTGAAGTGGGAGTAGGTATAATTCCCGCAGGCGGAGGCAGCAAGGAAATGACATTGAGAGCTTCCGATAAATATATGAGCGAATTACCCGAACTCCCGGAACTGCAGCCTAAATTTATGAACATCGCGATGGCAAAAGTTTCAACTTCCGCAATGGAAGCTTTCGATATGGAGTACTTCAAAATCGGCAGAGACGATATTACGGTAAACCCGCAAAGAGTTCTCGCGGACGCGAAAGCCGAAGCGCTCCTTCTGGCGAATAAAGGTTACGTAAGACCTGCATACCGAGAAGACATAAAAGTTCTCGGACGTTCTGCTCTCGCCACTTTACTTCTGGGAACGTTCTCGTTCAACCGAGGTCATTTTATTTCCGACCACGACAGAAAGATTGCCGAAAAACTTGCCTACATTATGTGCGGAGGAGATTTAACCGAAGGAACTCTCGTCTCCGAACAATATTTGCTCGATTTGGAAAGAGAGGCTTTCTTAAGCCTTATATCCGAAAGAAAAACTCTGGAAAGAATACAAAGTATTCTTACAACAGGTAAACCGTTAAGAAATTAAATGAATGTAAAATTAAATAAAGAAGTGATATTATGAGAGAAGCTTATATTGTAGCCGCGTACAGATCGGCGGTAGCTAAAGCCAAAAAAGGCGGATTTCGATTTTATCGTCCTGACGATCTCGCCGCGGACATTATTAAATATTTATTGAAGCAAGTTCCCGAACTCGATCCGAAACGAGTGGACGACGTAATTGTTGGGAACGCGTTTCCCGAAGCCGAGCAGGGTCTTCAAGTTGGAAGAATGATCGCTTTACAAGCGCTGCCATTGGAAGTGCCCGGCTCTACAATTAACCGGTTCTGCGCTTCGGGAGTCGATACAATTTCCACCGCGGTAGCGCGTATTAAATCGGGGATGATGGATTGCGTTATTGCCGGAGGAACGGAATCTATGTCGATGGTTCCGATGACCGGATGGAAATTAGCTCCTAATTACCGCGTAGCCAAAGATCACCCGGAATATTATATGGGCATGGGACTTACCGCCGAAGAAGTGGCGAGGGATTTCAACGTTTCCCGCGAAGACCAGGACGAATTTTCATATAACTCGCACATGAAAGCCCTTAAGGCTCAAGAGGAAGGAAAATTCAAAGACGAAATTGTTCCGATAGAAATTGAACGGGTTTATGTTGAAAACGGAAAGAGAAAAACCGATACATTTGTTGTCGATGCCGACGAAGGTCCGAGAAAGGATACTTCGCTGGAAGCTTTGAGTAAATTAAGACCCATTTTTGCTTCGGACGGAACCGTTACTGCGGGGAACTCTTCCCAAACATCCGACGGCGCCGCGTTTGCGCTGGTAATGTCGGAAGAAATGGTGAAAGAACTGAACCTTACTCCGATTGCCAGATTGGTTTCTTACGCCGTTGCCGGAGTTGACCCCCGAATAATGGGAATCGGTCCGGTTGAAGCGGTTCCGAAAGCGTTGAAAAAAGCCGGACTTACATTAAACGATATCGACTTAATCGAGCTGAATGAAGCGTTCGCTTCTCAATCCATCGCTGTAATAAGGGAATTGGATTTGAACGGCGAATTGGTAAATGTAAACGGCGGAGCTATTGCATTGGGTCATCCTCTCGGATGCACGGGAGCCAAATTAACGGTACAAATACTGAATGAACTGCGCCGCAGAGATAAAAAGCGCGGGATTGTTACCGCGTGTGTCGGCGGAGGTCAAGGCGTAGCGGCTGTGTACGAACTGCTTAATTAAAAATTTTTTCTTAATATTTAAAGGATGGTCATTATGTCTGAAGAATCCAAAAATGAAGAATATCTAAAGGGCGGAGAATTTTTAACAAAAGAAAGCAATGCCGAGGATGTATTTACTCCGGAAGATATTAACGAGGAACAGAGAATGATGGCGGATGCCGCGCGAGAATTTATTGAAGGAGAAATCCATCCCCGCCTGGACGCTATCGATAAACAAGAACCGGGCTTAACGGTTAAATTAATGGAGCAAGCCGGCGAACTCGGCTTACTCGGCGCGTCGGTTCCCGAAGAATACGGCGGAATTGGAGGCGACTTCAACACAAATACAGTTCTGTCGATGGAAATAGGAGCGAGTTATTCGTTCGGCGTTTCATTCGCGGCGCATACCGGAATAGGAACTTTGCCTATTCTTTATTACGGCGCCGACGAACAGAAAGAGAAATATTTGCCGAGACTCGCTTCAGGGGAATTGAAATCCGCCTATTGTTTAACCGAACCGACTTCCGGCTCCGACGCTCTCGCGGCTAAAACCACAGCGACGCTTTCCGACGACGGAGAGTATTACGTTTTGAACGGACAGAAAATGTGGATTACTAACGGCGGTTTCGCCGATATATTAATAACTTTCGCGCAAGTTGACGGCGATAAATTCACTTCATTCATTATTCCCACCGACTCGGAAGGATTTACGCGCGGCGAAGAGGAGAATAAACTGGGAATAAAAGGTTCATCCACAAGGGCATTATTTTTAGACAACGTAAAAGTTCCCAAAGAAAATGTTCTCGGCGAAATTGGCAAGGGTCATTATATCGCTTTTAACGTATTGAACGCCGGTCGTTTTAAATTGGGAGCCATGGTAACCGGAGGAGCCAAAAGGTTTTTATCAATCGGGATAAAATACGCTAACGAACGGAAACAGTTCGGCAGACCGATTTCTTCATTCGGAGCGATAAAATATAAATTAGCCGAAATGGCGACGAGAATTTTCGTATCCGAAGCCGCGGCTTTAAGAACCAGCGGATTGATAAACGACTTGGAAGAAAGTTTAATGAGCGGCGGAATGAGCTACAGCGATTCGCTGATTAAAGCAGCCGAAGAATATGCAATTGAATCTTCTATAATGAAAGTATTCGGCTCCGAGGTTTTGGATTACGTTGTTGACGAAGTTGTTCAAGTTCACGGAGGCTACGGCTTCTCGGAAGAATATCCCGCGGCGAGAGGTTACAGAGATTCGAGAATCAACCGTATTTTCGAAGGAACAAATGAAATAAACAGACTGCTTATTGTCGATATGCTCGTTAAAAGATCGATGAAAGGTCGTCTCGACCTACTCGGTCCCGCAATGGCGGTGCAAAAAGAATTGATGGGAATTCCCGAATTCGGCGACAAACCGGAAGGATTTCTGGCTGAAGAGTATAAAGCAGTCCAAAACGCAAAAAAAGCGATACTAATGATTGCCGGACTGGCGGTGCAGAAATTTATGACGAAATTATCGGAAGAGCAGGAAATAATTATGAATATTTCCGATATGGCAATTGAGGCATTTGTATGCGAATCGGCGGTTTTACGAACTCAAAAACTTGCCGCGGCTAAAGGAGAAGAAGCCGCTAATATTTACGCGGCAATGACACAGGTTTATGTAAGCGACGCGCTGGAAAGAATTAATCTCCACGGCAAACACGCCGCGGCGGCGTTTGCGGAAGCGGACGAATTGAAAATGCTGCTGCTCGGACTTAAACGGTTTACAAAACTCGGAACGGTCAACACTACTAAATTAAGAAGGGAAATTGCGGATACGCTCATAGAAGCGGATGAATATAAACTTTAGTTTCTTTCCGTTTGTTTTAAAACAAGGGCTGTTTCATTTTTTGGGGACAGCCTTTTTTATTTTCGGGAATTAAAATTGTTTTGACGAACTGATTTGCAATCAAAGGAAAGGCGAAATATCCCCCGCTCCTTCTCTTATAACCGTTGCTTCGTTATCTTCAATTGAAATAATTGTCGAAGGCGAACTCAAAAGCGCTCCGTTGGCGAGCATTAAATCAATTTGATTATTGAAGATCGCTCTTATTTCAGACGGATGATAAAGCACATCGCCTTTACGGTTTGTAACGCTTGTACTGATAATAGGATTTCCCAATTCATAAGCAATTTTACGAGCTATTTCTCCGCCGGGAACTCTAATGCCGACTGTCTTCCTTTTAGTCCATAATTTTTTTGGAACGTTTTTAGAAGCCGGCAGCACAAATGTGTAAGGTCCGGGAAGAAGTTTTTTCATCACTTTGTAAGCGTAATCGCTTACTCTCGCGTAAAACGCAATACTTTTCAGATCCGGAATAATGAAACTGAATAATTTTGTTTCGGCTACATTTTTAATCTTATAAATTTGCTGAACAGCGGCTTTGTTGTAAATATCGCACCCAATTCCGTAAACGGTATCGGTGGGATAAATAATTATACCGCCTTTTCGCAGAACTTCTACAGCCTTAGTAATATAACGCTGCTGCGGTGTTTCGGGATGTAATTGATAAAATTCCATAATCTTTCAGTCATTTAATTAATTCGCTACAGGAATGAAAAGGAAAAATTGATTTAGCATTAAGAACATTTACAACACCAAAATAATAAAATTTATCGACTTTAACAGCAAAATAAAACTTTTATTTGCACGCTAAAAATCTAACCGTCGTTTCCAATTCTTCCAGAACTTTTCTCATTGCGTCAACGGTTTTATCAATATCGGTTTCAGTTGTGTAATTCGAAAGAGAAAACCTTACCGCGCAGTGAGCGTCCTCATCGCTGCGCCCCATTGCAAGCAGAACATGCGTCGGGTCGGGTGAGCCGGATTTACAAGCCGAACCGCTTGAAAGCTCGATCCCGTGATGATCCATCGCTATAACCAGCGATTCGCCTCTCAAACCGGGAAGCGTTAAATTCAGCGTGTTCGGAAGTCTGGCTTCCGGAGCGCCGTTTAATTTAACATCCGGAATTAATTCCTTAATGCCGTTTTCGAGTTTATCGCGCAGACTTCTAATATGAGCGGAATCATTTAAGAAGGAGAGCGATAATTCCGCCGCCGCGCCCATTCCAACAATTCCCGGTACGTTGTGAGTTCCTCCCCGCAATCCGTTTTCCTGTTTACCGCCGTGGATTACCGGCTCGAGTTGAATCCCTTTTTTCACATAAAGAACTCCTATTCCCTTCGGCGCGTGAAATTTATGCCCTGACAAACTCAGCAAATCAACGCCGGAATCTTTAACGTCGATTTTAATTTTTCCCGCCGCCTGCACCGCGTCTGTGTGAAAAAGCGCTCCTTTAGAGTGAGCTACGGCGCATAATTCTTTTACCGGCTGAATAGTTCCTACTTCGTTATTTGCGGTCATTATCGATACAAGAATAGTCTCCTTCCGAATCGCCTTTTCCAATACTTCGGGAGCGATAATTCCGAATTCATCAACATCCAAATAAGTTACTTCAAATCCGTATTTTTGGAGAAAACGGCAGGCGTTAAGCACAGCCGGATGTTCAATTTTTGACGTAACGATATGATTCCCTTTATCACTATTCGCAAAAGCGATTCCTTTAACCGCCAAATTATCCGATTCGCTTCCTCCTCCGGTAAATATTATCCTATTCGGAAATGTATTTAATAATTTTGCGGTTTTAATTCTCGCCGTCCTTACCGCTTCCTTAGCCTTTTTTCCCATCCCGTGAATGCTCGAAGGATTTCCGTGCATATCCCGTAGAAAAGGCATCATCGCGGTTAATACTTCGGGAGCGACTTTAGTAGTGGCGTTATTATCGAGATAAACAGGTTCGCTAAATTCCGCTTTATTCGCTTTCGATTTAATTGTTTCCGTAAATTTTTCCGCGCTAATTATTGAGTCTGGATTCCCCTCTTCGATTTTCACAACTTCGCAGAGCAGAGATTTATAAACCGGAAAGCCGGAAATTTCGTCGTAATTATTTAAATCCGTCAACTCGTTTACGTTCCACTCTTTCCATGCTTTCGGACCGACCGGAGTTCCGCCTCCCATACTGCATTCGATATTTCCCAGAAGAATGTCTTCCGAAACTCTCGCACGGAAATGGACCGAACCGCGCGGGGTTCTAACCTCCGCCAAATCTCCGGTTTTTATTCCTCTTTCCTCGGCGTCTAAAATATTAATATCAACTGTAGGTTCAGGTTTCCCTTCGCATAAGCCTTTTATTCCGTGATGCTGTGAACGGAAATCCGTTTGAG
Organism: uncultured Melioribacteraceae bacterium; assembly: GCA_964400095.1. Lineage (GTDB taxonomy): Bacteria > Bacteroidota > Ignavibacteria > Ignavibacteriales > Melioribacteraceae > CAYNUJ01. Next base: position 205 of record CAYNUJ010000079.1, on the reverse strand, counting down.
GACGCGCGCCGGAATTAAAAACGAGGGGATATTCTTCCGCGAGAGCCGGATTCCCAAGCGGTCCCTCAATTACTTCAGTATATTTCGGAAGAGGTTCGTATCCGTAATCTTCAAGAATAGTGGACCAAATTTCAAATTTCCCCGTTGGGGTTTCGAACCCCGGTTTACCGTCTCTGCGCAGTTTTCCCTTTTCCCACTTTCTGTA
>CAYNUJ010000078.1:0-13328 GCA_964400095.1 uncultured Melioribacteraceae bacterium | reverse complement strand
TTTTCAAAAACTTTTTCGGCGTTCAATCCGCCTTCGAGGGAATAATCGCAGATATGCGGATCGCCGGGGCACTTATTTGCACAGTAGTTCTCATCGGGTAAAATGTAATTCGCGTCGTTGCCCATTGGACTCCACAGCATAGGCGAAGCAGCCGGAAGCGGACAAAATAACGTAAGGGTTGGGACATTGAGCGCAGCCGCCGCGTGCGCCGGACCGGTACTCGAGGAGATGAGTAAATCTCCGCTTTTAATCAAAATAAATAAATCCCGAAGAGAATTAATTTTGTAATCGAGTGACTGATATTTTAATAATCCGGGATGAATTTCTTTATCTGTAATAATCAAATTATAATTATCACTCGAATTAATTAATTCGGCTAATTTAATGTACTCCTTAAGCGGTAAATTCGGCGCGCTTCCGCCGGAAGAAGTATGCAGCAATATGTTTTTCTTATTCGCGTTTCCGAGATGCGTTCTCAACTCTTCGCTGCGTTTCAATTCATCTTCGGTCAAAAATATTTTCGTTTTTAAATCAAAAGTTTCAACTCCAATCTTACGCGCTAAATCCATACAGTAATCCGCTTCGTGCCTTAACGGTATATATTTATTCCTATCGACATATTTCGTGAAAGTTATAAATTGATAAAACTTATGCCCAACTCCCACTCTGCCCGGAATACCGGCAAAAAAAAGCAAGTAGTTAATTCTTTCGTTCGGAAGAAGCATCAAAGCATGAGAAAATTTCCACTCCGATATTTCTTTCCGTTTTTTGAAAAAGTATTTTAAACTTTTATTCTCCGGCTCAAATATTATTATTTGGTCCACATACGGATTATTTAGGAATACATCCTTTGTATATTCCCTCGCCAGTACGGCAACGAACGAATCGGGAAATGCTTTTTTTATTTCCCTCGGCAGCGGCGTAGAAAGTATTACGTCGCCTAACCGGTCGGGACGCGAAATCAAAATTCTTTTACGCTTCACGACAGAAGTTCCGCCGATATATTTTCAAATTCCGCATCCCAATGGAGTTCGTTCTTTGCCTTAAGCGCGTTAGCGGATTTTTGAAGCAAGAGTGATTTATCATCTTCAATTTGCCGAAGCATTTTTTTAAGCGTTTCGGGCTGCCAGTCATCTACCGTAAAACCGACATCATAAGTATCCACTACGCTTTTCATTTGCGGAAGATCGCTTACAATTACGGGAACGCCCGCCATAATATATTCGAATAATTTATTCGGCAGGGCGTAATAATAACTTTTACTCAAATTTTCAATTAAAGATAAACCGAGATCCGCTCCGGCTGTAAAATTAAGCAATTCCGTTTGTGTTATCCTGCCAGCAAAATGGACTCTCTTTTCCAATCCGAGTCGCACCGAGAATTTTTCAAATTCCGTTCGGAATACTCCGTCGCCAAATATTACCAGATGGAAATTGGACAAATCTTTTATCGATTCAATAGCCAATTTTATGCCCCGCCCTTCAAGCAGAACGCCTTGATAAACAAGTATAACCGAATTTTCGTCAATACTAAATTTTTCCCTCAAATTAACGGCTTTTAAGTCGTTTTGCATCGCGGGAAGATTACGAAGCAGCAGAATATTCTTTATTTTGTAAAAATCGGCGAGAAATTCCCCATCCATTTTTCCGGTAACTAACACTTGAGCAGTACGATAAATATATCTTTTTTCAACCGCCGCAATTATTTTCTGATTGAGTGACTTCTTCCTCAATCCGGCTAAGAAAGGATAAAGCTCCCGCGAATCGTAAATTAACTTGCCGCCGAAAAATCGTGACCAAAATTGAACGACCGGAAGAGTGAAAACATCTTCGGCAAAGTAATAATCGTATTTCTTAAACGCCAGTTTGGAGAACAAAATGGAAATAAATTTCAAATAAAACCAAAAGGAGTTTCCCCGTTTGTTTAATTTATAAATTGAAATGTTCTCATCGGAGTTAGTAAAATCAGAGTCGAGGAAATCAAAAGAAATTATGGAAACCTCCATTCCCTTTTGAGCGAGGGAGTTATAAAGGTTCATCGCTCTCGTATCGAAAAGCGCGTTGCCCAGAAAAGTTATAACTGCTTTGTTTTTCATAAATTATAAATCTATTTCAAGCGTATTCCTCATAATTGTCTTCGCGTCGAACTTTTCCTTGAATTCGATTAAACCCATCGAGGGCGTCATCGGGTTTTCGGCGGAAGTATCCTGACTCACTCCGATATCCACATATTTAAAACCGCGCTCCGTCGCGTCCTTCACCGCTTCAAACATTAACCGCTGAATAGGTTTATATTCGGCAAATTCATAACGAAGCATATTATAAAAACATAGAGCTACAATTTCATTGGGGTAAAACATTAAAGAACCGCCGATTGGTTTATCTTTTAAGTAAACCATAAATAATTTAAGTTTGTCGGGCAGCAGTTCCTTTAAGCGGTAAAGTTCTTCGAGCGAATGAGTGGGCTTTACGTTGTGCCGCGCTTTATTATCTAAAAGTATCGGATAGAATTCATCGTAACAGTCGTTTACCTCAACGCGAATATCCGGGTTGCTTAGCGATTTGCGAATGTTTCTTCTCACTGTGGATTGAAAGCGGGGAAGCAGTTCGCGGTGTGAGTCCAATCTTATTGCCGAAGAAATATAATGAAGCTGATAATTAAATCCCTGCCATAGAAGCGCGAATTCCAAATTCTGATTCTGATAACGGTCGTAAATCATTGGAGCCGCGGTCAGCACAAATTGTTTAACTCCGATACTGCCGGCGTAATCCAGCATAGCCGAAACAAGTTCCATTGTTTCCTTGAATGTTATATCATTGGTAACCAAAGAACCGTAACTCGCTCCGATGGGAGATTCGTAAACGCCCTCCTCTAATGTTCCCGGCAATACAGCTTTTAGATTTCCCTTATCGAAAAACATCAAATGACGCCAGTTGAATTTACCCGGCTCATGATAATCGAAAAATTTCTGCATATGAAATATTGTGCCGTTGTTCGACGACTCGACAAACTCATCCCACAACCGCTTATATTTTTCAATGTATTCTACAATTTCCATCGTCAATTAAAATTATATGAAACGGAAACAAAGTTTGAATTTCCCAAATCGAAACTAAAAGGAACATAGGCGTAATCGAAATTAAAAGAGTTCCACCTTACCCCAAGTCCCGCGCTGAAACCTTTAGATTCGTATCCGGTGATATAACCGAGGCGCAGAGCGAAAGTACGAGAATAAATAATCTCCGCTCCTGCGTGAAGATGCGTTTCGTTTTCTTCAAAATATTTCTGCACTCCGGCTGTTACCGCAATTTCGGATTTTAATTTTTCGAGCGGCATAGAATAATTAGCGCCGAATCTAATTTCCGAAGGCAGCTTAGTCGATTGATTCCTCAGTTGATTCATAGAACCGAAATTTTTCAGCGATAAACCCAATCTTAAATTATGAGTTAAAAAATCGGCGTACGTGAATCCGAAGTCAAACGCATACCCCGTCGCTTCGTCGGAAAAAAGTCCTTCGTAAAGATACTTAAACGTAATTCCGGAACGGAGTTTTCCGTAAAGATTAAAAGCCGTCGAAAGTCCGCCGTAAAAATAATGAGCGTTAAATTTTCCAAGAGCTTCTCCCGGTTTTTCGCGTATTTCAATATTTGGTATTGTGGTTGTCGATACGCCGATAGCAAACGGCAGATCAAATAATGAAAAGCCGATGCCGAGATATTCGCCGCTTACATCCTGAATGTACTCGTTATGCGAAACGATAATGCCCGTAGAGCCGGTTAACAACGAAGGATTATAATGAAAAGCCGACGCTCCTTTGGAGGATGCCGCGCCGAAATCGCCCATGGAAATATCTCTCGCGCTGAATCCGAATTTGAGATTTGCCAATCCGCCTGAATTTGTTTGCGCGTAAACCGCCGTCGTAAAAGCCAAAAGTAAAATTATTTTTTTCATCGTAATCAAAATTTAAAGTTTAAAGAAACAACATGAAAATCATAAGGAGAATATGATTCAAATCCGTAAGCGTAATTTATCGTCAATCCGTATCCGTCAATCTTATAAAAATAACTGAACCCGAATGAAGGATTCACCGGAATTTCCGAATTTGAAATGTTATAATTATCCATTCCCGCACGCAGTAGAAACGAATCGATTACGCGGTATTCGGCGCCCGCTCTTATAAAATTATTATCCGCGTCGAATATCTCATACTCGGCGCTTAAAAGAAGACCGTAATTTCTTAAATTATACGAGAACGCCAGACGTTTACGGAGCGGGAATTTATCTTCGGTAATACTGCCCAACTGACCGTACAAATCGTTAGTGTTCCATTTATACTTACTGTTAATATCGCTTATCACCGCGGCAAAAGTTAAATTTTCGCTTGCGTGATAAACCGCTCCGACATCAAAACCCACTCCGGTTGAAGAAACATCTTTGTACAATTTATAATAATAAAATTTAATATTTAAGCCGATGGAAAATTTATCGCTGAATTTATTCGATACCGCTACAAAGAGAAGGTTCTCCGAAGTGGAAAGGTCTCCGGTTTTAATGCCTTGATTATCCCTTTCGTCTATACCTGAGACGCCGGAATTTATTATTCCTGCGCTTATACCCGCAACGGATTTCGGTTTTGTCCAATTGCCGTCTTGGTCCCGTTTTTTACCCAATTCAAACTTTTTACCGAAGCTGAAATAATTCACGCTTCTGTCGAGCGACATGAATGTGTATCCGGCGGAAATTTTTATATCGTTTTGAAATGAAGCCACAGCCGGATTATAATAGCCTTCCAGATCGCCATCAATTACAGCCGACATAGCGTTTCCCATTCCGATCCCTCTTGCTGAAAATCCGATTCTGCTGAAAGAACCCGGATATTGAGAGACGGAATTGAACTGCGCGCTCGCCGCGGCGGATATAAAAAAGAATATTACAAAAAATCTTTTCAAAAGAACCTCTCTACCTCAAAGTCATTATTTTACCGTACACAGGACTATTCCCGGAAATATCAATTCTATAGAAATAAACTCCGTTTGGAACTATTCTCCCCGCATCGTCAGCGCCGTCCCAAGATTCATATTGAGTAAGACTTCCGATACGAACAGTATTCTGCAATAAAGTTTTAACCAAATGCATTCTAAAATCGAAAATTCTGATTGTTACATTTGAAGACAAATTATTTAGCGTATATTTTATTTTAACCGATTCCAAACCGGGAGCAAAGGGGTTGGGAAATGCAAACGTTGTGTTTTCTGTTATGTTATCCGCGGCTTCAAAAATCTTCCACTTTCCTTCCCATGCAAAACCGGTTTCCTTGAGCAGAATTAAACCATTATCGGAGCCGAGCCAAATATCGGCTGTATTATCATTATTCGGATGAATACCGGAGGAATAAAAAACGTTGGTTAAGAAAGGTCTTTTCGTAAAAGAATCAATAATCTGATCCGGCAAAAACCAGGTATCTCCGAAATTGCTTGAACGGAAAATACCGTTATCCGTCGCTGAAAGAACATCGTTCAATCCGTTGTAATTTATAAATCCGAAATTATGCGGCTTTTCGCCTACCAGAGATACGTCCCATGTAACTCCGCCGTTAGTTGTGCGCGAAACGCCGTAATACTCGTCAACGCCTTCGGCTTTCCAACTTGCCGCCCAAACGGAACCGGACAATGTATCGTATCCGAGCGAAGTGATAAAATTACCGCTGATAGGATTTTTTTGATTTGTATGATTGAATTTCACCCAGCTCAAGCCTCCGTCGGTGGATTTGTTAATTCCTCCCGCGGAACCTGCCCAAATTTCATTGTTACCGTTCGATACAACGGCAAAAAGCCGGTGGTTTAAATTGTTTTCATTCCCGAAGGCTCCGCTTACGGGCTGAAGAGCAAAACTTAAAGAATCGGCAGGGGATATTTCATCGAGGTAATCCGGCGGAAGAACCACTCTCTCCCATGTTTTACCTTTATCCGTAGATTTCCTTAATCCTCCTGCAAACGAAGCTATCCATATCGTTCCCTCTGTAATCGCTATATCGTAAGTAATATTATTTATACTTGTCGTAACCGGCAAAGCTCTAAGAGTATTGATTCCGTAAACAACTGTTGTATCATTTTTATCGTCTAAAGGCTGAGGCACAAAAGTCCAAGTTTCTCCGTTATCTTTTGAATAAAGGAGTCCAGCGCCCGCGGGCAGAGAACTGCCGCCTACATCAACGGAATTACCGAGTGATATCCATATTTCACCGCCGCCGTATTCCATCGCGCTTATACTCGCCTCTCCGAAATCTTTTGCTTGATAATAATTTTTCCATGTAGCGCCTCCGTCTAACGAGCGGCTCAATCCGCGCGAAGTTCCCAGCCAAACGGTATCGCCCACAACCATCACATCCAGTATTGAATTGCTCTTTGGCGCCGAAGCGTTTATCTTTGAAATCCGTTCTCCGTTCAGCCGGTAATCGACAGGCTTAATTTGTGCGAATGATAATAGCGGAAGAAGTATAACGACAATTAATATTTTTTTCATTATTTCACTAAAAGTTCGTGTATGATTTTATTACTTAGCGAATCGGCTTTATCAATCGCGCGGAATTCGAAACGCCATTTGCCGGTTTGAGCGGTTTTCCCGAAGGAATTCTTGAGCGAAAATATTCCGTCTCCGGCTTTTTCGTCGCCCGCGCCGGATGTATCACCGTTGTCGAACATCAAAAAATGCGTGTCCTGCGAATTCGGTTTATAAAACAATATTGAACCGTCCGGTCTGTATAATTCAAAGTAAACGCTTTTAATATCCGCCAAACCGTTGCCGTCGGCGGCTTTAAGACTAAAAACAAAACTAACGTCGCGATTGATGGAATCCGGTATTGACAGATTTGAAATTACAGGGGGGAATTCCGGCTGATTATTAAAATAAGATAATTTTTTCTCTCCGAGTAATTTTAGAACGTTATTGATATCCTTACCGCTGAACCGGAAATAATAAGCTCCGGATTGATCCGTAGCGCTGAAAGTAATTAGCGCGGAATAAATTCCGTCGCCGGACTTTGAATCGCCGTAAAGGTTTAAATCTCCGTTATCCATCAATTGATTCGCCGCGTTTATTAACTCTCCTCTGCTATCGTAAATATCGAAAAAGAGAGAGGAAAGATTCTGCGGGTTCTTAATTTTCGTTTTAATTGTTACAACGCTGTCGTCTTTGCCGTAAATAAGCGTATCCGGCATTTCAATGGCTCTCAGCATGAATTGCAATTGATTTTCACGCGGATCTACAATGCCGTCCTGAATCTTTTCACACGCATTCAGCAATATAAATACGGTTATAAGTATAACTGATATTTTTTTCATATATTTCTGAGATTATAACGAGAAGAGTTTGAAGGGTTCAAACAAATGTAAGGGCATTCGCCAATAGGTTTCCTAATCAATTTCTCTTCTCTAATTAAAAAATAACGGTAGAAAACTTTCCTATAAGTAAATTCCTCACATTTTGTCATGCAAATTAGTTAAGCCTTTTGCCATTGTCAAGTCATAAAGAAAGCACCAAAGGAGCCGTTGAAAATGAGATAATTAAAACAAATAAACTGAAATAACCGAGCAGGATTCTGCCGAACCCCAAATTTTCGAATTTTTCCACCGGCGGATGTTTGATTTTAATGAAGAAATATAAAATCAGCCCCCAAAAAAGCCAGCCGCTCCAGCCGAATCCCAGGTTAATACTAAATAAAGATTCGAATACTCCAATGATTCCGAGAAAGCCGAGAACGAGCATTGAGATTCCGGCAATATGTTCTTGAACCTTCGGTCCGAACATTGAAAATACGATATGCCCGCCGTCCAACTGTCCGACGGGAATCATATTCATCGCGGTTATGAATAACCCGAACCAGCCGACGCATAAATAGGGATAGTGGTACACTTCAGACATCGGAGGGAAAAAAGCCGAAGGGTCGGTTAGTAAATTTCGAAGGAAAGAAAAAAGCAGCGTATCTCCGAAAGTTAAATTTAAAGCGTTCTTTCCGTAATCCGGGCTGAAATAATCCGGATGAATGCTCAAAAGATAATCAACAGAAGGCAGATGAGTAAATCCGTAAAACAGCACTATTAAACTCGCAATAAACCCTGCAACCGGTCCCGCCACGCCAATATCGAACATCGCTTTATTATTTCCTATCGGCGTTCTTGTTTTAATTACCGCGCCCATTGTGCCGAAATTGATAAATATCGGAATAGGCGGGAAAGGGATATAATACGGAAGCGTCGCGTCAACTCCGTGATATTTAGCCGCGAAATAATGTCCGAATTCATGGCACGAAAGAATAAACAAAATTGATAATGTGTATGGCAGCGCTTTCGTTAAGGTAACAAATTCATAAGGACCCGGGCTCGCAGTCGTCCACTGCATTCCGGCAATTAGAGTTGTAATAAATGTTATTACAAATAATAATAGATGAAACCACGGAGTTGAATAAAAACCTTTTTTTGTTCTCAAACTCCCTGCCGCAAACTTACCGTAAAATTGCTTTTTATCCATTAAAATTCCAAATTAAAACCGATTGCGGAAAATTCCTCGCCGGAATTAAAATACTCGCCGTGAATATTTTTCCCTTTATAATATTCGAAATAAATTCGGAATCCTTTAGATTCAGGCTGCCCCAACTTTACTCCAATCATAAGAGTAGCGTTGGCAAAATAATCGAACAGATGAACTACTTTGAAATCGAACGCCGCGTAAGGGAAAATATTCGATTCCGAAAAACCGTTGTAATAATAATCAATTCCAGCTTGATAATTATCCTTACCCAGCATAGAAGGGTCAACGTGAAATACGTAAGAACCGCCGAGATAAATTCTAAAATCACTGACTGAGTAAAAGGATAAAATTTCAATAAATTCGCGGCTGTAAACCAGCGGATTTATTCCGTCGCGCCATCTTGCATTAGTACCATCAAAATGTCCGTCAACAAAATGAGCGCTAATATGACTCAGTCTTATTCTCGCGCCGTACCGGCTTGCGCCGTGCGATACTTCGTAACCGGCGTTAATCCCAAAGAGATAATCAACCGCGTCAACAGGGAAGTGAAAATCTTTTTCTCCGCGCAGGAGCGTGTAAGTAAACATATCCGCTCCAACCGAAAATTCCCCGTCGCCATTTAACTGTCGGCGGTAAATATCCATCGAGCTGCCGATTTCCAACCTTAAATTATTTTGGTTCACTTCAAACATAGAACCCATTCTAGGCTCCAAAAAATTAGCGGCAAACGGCTCTATCATCAGGTCGTCCGGGAACCACACCCCTTGAGCGAAGGTAATCCCGCTGAATATAATCATCGCTGTCAATATTCTTTTCATATCGTTCCGTTGTTTTTATTAAATTCTCTCCCCTTCCATCTGACGCGCTTGCTGAAAAACACGATAACCGGAAGAAGGAGGACATAAAAAATGAAATATAACTCAAATACTAAAAAATGGATGTAATTCATTTTCAGCTTGAAAGTATCGTACAAATGTTTCAGTAAAAAGAAGTCCATTAAAATTTTAAAAAAGAAAAGATACAACCCGTTGGCTGAGTAAAAAAACGGAGAAAGGAATATGCACGCGTGAGCTATCCAGCCTGTGGACATAACCATGAACGCAAACGGAGGAGCTTCCCAGCCGCCTACTCCCCAGCGCTTTTTCTGCCAGTAGAGAGATTTTACGTCTTCGCATGATTTTGACGTAACTAATCCTTCAGCGTCCAGCGGATAAATAATTTTGTAAGTCCCCAATTTTTGAAATGCCATCAAAAGTTTAAAATCTTCAGTTACGCTGAACGGAAGAGATTCGTACCCGCCGATCTCCAAGTAAACGTCTTTGCGGTAGGACATATTATTCCCAATGCAGCTTGTGGGTTTACGCATATTCATCGTTCCGGCGGAAACGGACAATAAATAGAGAAAATCCATTGACTGCATACCGGCGAAAACGGAATTTTGCGTTTGATTGGTATAGCCGCAAACCATAGCAACGCCTTCGGTATAATAAGACGCGAGAGTTTTTGCCCATTTGCTGGCAACCGTACAGTCCGCGTCGGTAGTAATAATTATTTCCCCGTTTGCTATTTCAATAGCGTTGGCAATAGCGTTCGCTTTTCCCCTAACGCTGCCGAATTGCTTAACGGAGTCAATCAGCTTAAAACGTGGTTTGTCTTTTATAAATTCTTTAATAATCTCTTTTGTAGAATCGGTAGAATTATCGTTAACAATTATGAATTCCAACTTCCCGTCAGGATATTCTGATTTATTCAATGAAGTAAGACATGTGAGAATATTATCCTCTTCATTTCTCGCAGCGACAATCACCGTTGCTTTCGGCAGTTCGTCGTCTCTTAATTTCGGAAATTTCTTCCGTATCTGCACGCTGAAAATCAGAATTTGGATGAAATAAATTGATACCGCGATAAGAAAAATCACTTCAAACATTCTGCGGGCTCTCCAAATTCATAGTTTTTTTCTTTCGCTTTTTCCGATATGTATTTAATAGCGTTCAATATAATATCTTTACTTTTCAAACTATCGTGCAGTACAACAATAGAATTTTGTTTCAAAAAATTTTGAACCGCAAATTTAACAATATTCAGGTCATTTTTATAGTCGTATGTCAGCAAATTCCACATTATATTTTTCTTCCCTCCAAGGAGCGAATTATAATTTAAAGGAATTCTCCCTTTCGGCGGACGGAAGCAGTCCGTTTCCGAATTAAAGATTTCCCGGTAAACTTTATCGAACAATTCTAGTTGCTTCTTCTGCCCGGCGGGAGAAAGAGCGATTAAATTTTTATGGTTGTAAGTGTGGTTGCCTATCGAATGTCCGCGCCGGATTATTTCCTCAGCCAAGCCGTAATTGAGACGGATATTTTCTCCCACACAGAAGAAGATAGATTTGATATCCAACTCGTCCAGTAAATCCAGTATCATCGGAGTGGTTTCGGGAATGGGTCCATCGTCGAAAGTGAGAAGAATTTTCGGAACTCCGCTTTCCCATCGGGTATTCGAATATACTTTCTTAATTATTCCCGGCGGGTCGTAAATCATTTTCATTTGTTAACCTCCCGGCTTTTCCATTTGTATCCTCCGAAAGTCCCAATCAGCGACACGATAATAATATACGGAATATGCAGAATTTCCGCGGGAAGAAAATATTTCAACGATAACCCGTCGAACAGCGCGCGTTTTCCGGCTAATAACGCGGAATAATCGGCAATTACTTTAATGGCAAACGCGGATAACGCAGTCGTCAAAAACATAAGACCGTAGCCGGTGAGTGAAAAATCAATTATTATCGTCAGGAAAAAGAGAAAGATTAGCGCCAGTTGCACAGTAATCGCGGAGTTAATATAACGAAAGCCTTTACTCGCCCAGCGCGAACGCTGATTGAAAAAGTCGGCTATTCCGGTATTAGAGCGTGTGCGAACAATAGTATCTTTACCGGCTGCGTAATTTACTTTCCAGTCGGAGCGATAAGCAATTTTCTGCATCAGAAATTCGTCGTCTCCGGAAGGAATTTCTTCGTTGCCGGAATAACCTTTAACCTCAATAAAAGCTTCCTTTCTGAAAGCTATATTCGCCGCGCTGCATGTAAAAGGCGTTCCGCCGGAAATCAGTCCCGCCGAAGCTATTACAATTCCCGCAAACTCCAATTTCTGCAGTTCTCCGAAAACATCTCCTCCGGAATCGAACATTACCGCGCCGGCAACAAATCCGGTTTCGCTTTCGAATGTTCCAATTAAACTCGTCAGCCAGGTTTTCGGATGCCTGCAATCCGCGTCGGTGATTACTATTATTTCCCCTCCCGCGTTTTCGACAGCTTTTTCAATAGCTTTCTTTTTCCCGATTTCGGAAATTTTTATAAATCTAAAATTCAATTTATCCGTCAATCCGGCAAGAACCGCGTCGCTCCCGTCCCCGGAATGGTCGTCCGCGAAAATTATCTCCAGTTTATCCCTCGGATAATCCTGCTCGGCAAGCGATTCAACGACCGCGGGCAAATTTGCGGCTTCATTTCTGAATGGAATAATTACGGTAATTTTGGGAACGAGCGTAAGTTTTTTACGCGGATTTTCTCCAAGCTTCTTCAACCCGGAAATAATCCTAAGAATAAACGAAACGTAAAATACAGCCGTAAAGAATGTTATCAGTATCAGCGCCATTCTATTTATTCCTCAAAGTAAAATATAATCCTGCGGCAGAGGGGATAATTAAATTATAGATTAAAATAAGAATTGCCGAGTTAACCGCGGCAGTTTGATTGAAAGCCAATTCTTTGAATACAAAAACCGATACCGCTTCCCTTACGCCGGTTCCGCCGAAGGTTACCGGTGGAATAAAATTTTTAATTACTAACACAGCGTTTGCCGAAAGAATTCCGTCAACAAAACCGATCTGAATGTCGAATGCATGGTACAAAATGGAATACTGCATCAGCGTTATGAGAAAAACGGGAATTGAGAAATAAAAAGATTTTCTCAGAAGTGATTTATTTATCGATGCGCTTTCAATTTTTGCGGAGAGTTTTTTTATCGCTCCGAAATTCTTAAGCCTCGCGATAACTATTCCGCTCCATTTATTTGAATCGATCAAAAAAAACATTGCGAAAACAAATGCGCCGATAAGAAAAACGGATAGGAAAATCGCCGCGGCGGCGGCAATCAATTCGAAACGGATCAAAAGAAGAAAAAAGAATAAACCCCCGAATATCGCGAGGGCGAGCATTCCGCTTAGTTTATCGAGAAAAGTTGCCATCGTGACTTTAGCGAACGACGAATTCTCGAAAGGAATTTTCCGCGCTAAATACTCTCCGGTTCTCAACGGAGTAAATATCCCCGCAGCAAATCCCTGAAAAAGAGAGGATATAACCGCGTATCTTTTCGTTTCATTCAAATATTCGCGGCAGATCAATTCCCATTTATAGTATTGAAATAAAACGCTCAACGGCATAAGAAGAAAAGCTAACGCGAGATAGAGTAAATCGGATTGTATGAAAAGATGTTTAATATTTTCAAACGAAACATAAGTAAACACAAAATATAACAATCCGAGCGTAATGAGCGCTTTAACCGCAAAATGGAAATATTTCTTGTATAATTCCTTCAATTAAAACCTTAGTTGAAATCCACAAAAAAACCGACGCCGAGCCTTGAAATACGGTTGTAATAATATTCGCTGAAAATATTGCTTCCGGAATAATACGAAAGATAAAATACCGCTCCCTTGCCCGTCCATTTCCCGAATTTTACTCCGAGCATAAAATTAGTAGTCAATTGATATTCCGGCAGCCCCATATAAAAAGAGTGTGAGGC